>NZ_JBSFUU010000113.1:0-25513 GCF_053591955.1 Streptomyces sp. NPDC002845
ATACAAAAGCCTCAAGGTCGACCGACGCACCTACAAAGCCACCCTCAGCATCAACATCTTGACGCCGACGATCAGCCCGTAACTTCACGGCCTTGAGCTTTAGCGGGTTGGGGTCTGCCGGTTGTTTGTGCGCTGCGGGCCGGTGGGGGCTTGTCGCGCCCACGCGGCGGAGCCGCATATGTCACAGCCCCGCGCCCCTTAAGGGCGCTCCTGTGCTGGGCGGTTACCAGTTACTCCCTGCCTGCCGACGCGAACGACATGTCCGCGTACCTGTCGCCCGCCACCTTTGACGCGATGGGCTCCAGCAGGGCCATGTCGTCCTCTCCGAGGACGACACTGGTGGCTGCCACGTTCTCGTCCACCCGGCCCGGCTTGCGGGTGCCGGGGATCGGGATGACCGGGAGGCCGTACACCGCCGCCTGCTGCTGGACCCAGGCCAGGGCGATCTGGCCCAGGGAGGCGCCGTGGGCCTCGGCGACGGTTCGGATCGGCTCCAGGAGAGCGGCGTTGGCGGCCGCGTTGTCGCCGGTGAAGCGGGGCTGCCGGCGGCGGAAGTCGTCGGCGGTGAGGTCCTTGTCGGCGTTGATGAAGGAGCCGGTGAGGAAGCCGCGGCCGAGCGGGGAGTACGGGACCAGGGCGACGCCGAGTTCGCGGGCGGCGGCGAGGACGTGGGCCTCGATGTCACGGCTGAACAGGGACCACTCCGACTGCAGGGCCACGATCGGGTGCACGGCCTGCGCGGCCCGCAGCTCGCCGGCGGTGACCTCGCTCAGCCCGAGGTGCTTGACCTTGCCCTCGCGGACCAGCTCGGCCATGGCGCCGACGCTCTCCTCGATGGGTACGTTCACGTCGAGGCGGTGCATGTAGTACAGGTCGATCACATCGACGTCGAGACGCCTCAGGCTCGCCTCGACGGCCTGCCGGATGTACGGCGGGTCGTTGCGGATGACCCGCCGGGTCGGGTCGTCCGGCGATATCGACAGGGCGAACTTCGTGGCGATGACGACCTCGTCGCGGTGCGCCTTGAAGAAGGGGGACAGGAACTTCTCGTTCTCGCCCGCCCCGTACACGTCCGCCGTGTCGTAGAGCGTCACGCCGAGTTCCAGCGCCCGCTCCAGGGTCGCCCGCGACTCCCCCGCGTCCGAGGGGCCGTACGCGAAGCTCATGCCCATGCAGCCGAGGCCCTGGACACCGACCTCGGGTCCGCCGTTGCCGAGCTCCACCGTCGCGATCTTGCCGTTCGTCATCAGGACCTCTCCGACGCCAGGGCACGCCCGGCGTCCGCGTAGAAATTGATCTTCCGGTCGAGCACCGCGAGCGTGTCCTGCAGTTCGGCGATCCGGGCGAGTACGTCCTCCCGGGTCGCCTTCAGCAGCTCGAAGCGGTCGCCGTACGTGTCGTCGCCCTCGCGCACCAGTTCCGCGTACCGCACCATGTCCGCGACCGGCATCCCGGTGAGCCGGAGCTTGCCTACGAGGTCCAGCCAGTCGAGGTCGCGGTTGGTGTAGCGGCGCTGGCCGGTGTGGGAGCGGTCGATGTGCGGCATCAGCCCGATGCGCTCGTACCAGCGCAGGGTGTGGGCCGTCAGTCCGGTGAGGGCGACGACCTCGCTGATGGTGTACTTGTCCTCGCCGTCCGGCCGTCTGTTCCCCTGCCGCGGCCCGGCGCAGCTGTCGGTCCTGGTAGGTGTGCTCTCCATCACCGTCATGGCCTCAACGCTAGGACCTTGGAGTGCACTCCAAGCAAGCGGATTCAGGCGAAATTCCGGCGACATCGGGGCGCGGCGCGGTTGTCCACCCGCACGGGCGTCCAGGAATAGGGAGCCGCCAGGCCCGACCTCAACGCCTCCGCCGAGGCCGAGCCGCTGTACGCATCGCTGGGCTTCGTCCGCAAGCCGGACCCCTCCATGCGGCTGAACCTCTGAGCCGCTTAGGCTCGTACGCATGTCTCTGCAGAGCCTGGCGTTGATCGAGAACTGGCCGGTTCCCACCGCTGCCGCGGCCGTCGTACGGGCGGACGGCACGGTGCTCGGGTCGTACGGTCCGGTCGACCGGCGGTTCCCTCTTGCCTCGGTCACCAAGCCGCTCGCCGCGTACGCCGTGCTCGTCGCCTACGAGGAGGGCGCGATCGAGCTGGACGAACCGGCCGGTCCGCCCGGCTCGACGGTCCGCCACCTGCTCGCGCACACCTCCGGGCTCGCCTTCGACGAACACCGGGTGACGTCCGCGCCCGGGGAGCGGCGGTTGTACTCCAACGCCGGGTTCGAGGTGCTCGGGGACCATGTCGCCAAGGCGACGGACATTCCGTTCGGGGAGTATGTGCGGCAGGCGGTGCTGGAGCCGTTGGGGATGACGGGGACGGCGCTGGAGGGTTCGCCCGCCAAGGACGGTGTCTCCACGGTGTCGGACCTCGTCCGGTTCGCGGCCGAGGTCCAGGCGCCGCGCCTGCTCGACCCGCGCACGGTCGCCGAGGCCATGACGGTGCAGTACCCGGGGACGAAGGGGGTCCTGCCCGGGTACGGCCACCAGAACCCCAATGACTGGGGGCTCGGTTTCGAGATCCGTGACTCCAAGTCGCCGCACTGGACGGGAGCTTCGTCGTCGTCCAGTACGTTCGGCCATTTCGGGCAGTCGGGTACGTTTCTGTGGATCGATCCGGTGGTGGGGGCGGCTTGCGTGGCGCTGACGGACCGGGCGTTCGGGGCGTGGGCGATCGAGGTGTGGCCGGTGTTCACGGACGCGGTGTTGGGAGAGCTGCGGGGGTGAGGGCGGGGTTTCCTCGCCCTCGCCGCCCCTACCCGTCCCATCCTCCAGGGGCTCTGCCCCTTCGACCCCGCCGGGGCTTCGCCCCCGGCCCCCGGTAGGGGGTGGGGGTGCGGATTGTTGGGGACTGCGGGTTGTTTGTGGCTTGTCGCGCCCACGCGGCGGAGCCGCATATCGATACAGCCCCGCGCCCCTACGGGGCGCGCTACGGCGACATCTCCCACACCAACACCTCCGCCTCCGACACCCCCGTCGCCTCCAAGTCCTTCGCGTCCGTCACCCGTGCCGAGTCGCCCGCGGCCAGCTGCTCGCCGTCGAGGCGTACTTCGCCACGTACGACGTGGACGTACACGTACGCCCCGTCCGGCACCGCGGTCCGTTCTCCCGCTCCCAGTCGCCGTACGTGGAGCATGGCGCCGGCGGAGGGGAGGGCGTACGGGGTGGAGTCGGCGATGCCGTGGACGATCTCGTACGACGGGGCCCCGCCCGGCACCAGGGGGGCCAGCCACATCTGGACGAAGGTCAGCGGCGCGGAGCCGTCGTTGCGTTCGATGTGGCGGACGCCGCCCGCTGAGCTGAGCCGTTGGACATCGCCGGGGCGGACGACCGTCCGGTGGCCCGTCGAGTCGCGGTGGGTCAGTTCGCCTTCGACCACCCACGTGACGATCTCGGTGTGGCTGTGGGGATGCTCGTCGAAGCCGGCGCCGGGGGCGAGGTGCTCCTCGTTGCAGGCGATCATCGCGCCGAAGCGGAGGTTGTCGGGGTCGTAGTGCGGGCCGAAGGAGAAGGCGTGGAGGGAGGAGATGCCGGACTCCGGGTCCCCTCCGTGGTAGCGCTCACCGGCGCGCCGTACGTCCATCACGTACTCCACGGTAGTCGCGCGGAAGGTGCCCGCGAGGACCCGGCGCCGCACATCGCCGTCCGGATGAGGCAGTCTTGTCCCGTGCCCGAACCCGAAGTCAGCAGGACCGAACCCGCAGCGCCGCACGGTGTGCATGCGCACTCCGCGACCCTGAAGCGGCTGGAGAAGTCGTCCGGAAGCCTTGCCGCGCAGGCCATCGCGCGGATGGACGAGACGCTGCCGTGGTACCGGGCGATGCCACCGGAGAACCGGTCGTGGATCGGGCTCGTCGCGCAGGCGGGTATCGCCGCGTTCACGGAGTGGTTCCGGCACCCGGACGCTCCGCAGGCCATCTCCACGGATGTGTTCGGCACCGCTCCGCGCGAGCTGACCCGGGCCATCACCCTGCGCCAGACCGTCGAGATGGTGCGGACGACCATCGAGGTCATGGAGTCCGCCATCGACGAGGTCGCGGCTCCCGGTGACGAGAATCTGCTGCGGGAAGCCCTTCTCGTCTACGCCCGCGAGATCGCCTTCGCCACCGCCCAGGTCTACGCCCAGGCCGCCGAGGCACGGGGTGCCTGGGACGCCCGGCTGGAGTCCCTCGTCGTCAACGCCGTGCTGTCCGGGGAAGCCGACGAGGGGGCCGTGAGCCGTGCCGCCGCGCTCGGGTGGAACTCCCCCGAGCATGTCTGCGTCGTGCTCGGCACCGCGCCCGACGGGGACAGCGAGCTGACCGTCGAGGCGATTCGGCGCGCCGCCCGGCACGCGAAGCTCCAGGTGCTCACCGGCGTGCTCGGTGACCGGCTCGTCGTGATCGCCGGAGGGAGCAACGACCCGCTGCAGGTCGCCAAATCGCTGATCGGGCCTTATGCGCCCGGGCCCGTCGTCGCGGGGCCCGTCGTGCCCGATCTGCAGGCCGCGACCCGGTCCGCGCAGGCGGCGGCCGCGGGACTGAAGGCGTGTTCTGCCTGGCAGGACGCGCCGCGGCCGGTACTGGCGGACGATCTGCTACCGGAGCGCGCGATCGCGGGGGACCCGAACGCGCGCGAGCAGTTGGTGGAGGAGATCTACAGACCACTGGAGGAGGCCGGCTCGGCTCTCCTGGAAACCTTGAGCGTCTATCTGGAGCAGGCGAGCAGTCTCGAAGGCGCGGCCCGGATGCTCTTCGTCCATCCCAACACCGTGCGCTACCGGCTTCGACGTGTGACTGACGTCACCGGCTGGTCGCCGTCCGATGTACGCTCGGCGTTCACGCTGCGGATCGCGCTGATCCTGGGGCGTCTGGCCGATGGGGATCCTCAGGCCTAGGGTTTTGTCGAGGCTCCACAAAACCCCTCCGTGTTCTTCGTCCCTGTCCCCACGGGCGGCCGTGGGCGAACCCAAGAGAGAGTGTGAGAGTGCTCGTACTCGTCGCTCCCGGCCAGGGCGCCCAGACGCCCGGCTTCCTGACTCCCTGGCTCGAACTCCCCGGTGCCGCCGACCGCCTCGCCGCGTGGTCGGACGCCATCGAGCTCGACCTTGTCCACTACGGTACGAACGCCGACGCGGACGAGATCCGCGACACCGCCGTCGCGCAGCCGCTGCTGGTCGCGGCCGGAATCCTGTCGGCCTCGGCACTCGGTACTGCGACATCAGCCGCTGACGCGGCGGGCGCGCCGGGTGCGGTGGCGGGCCACAGCGTCGGTGAGATCACCGCCGCGGCCTTCGCCGGTGTCCTCGACGACACCTCCGCGCTGACCCTCGTACGCAAGCGGGGCCTGGCCATGGCCGAGGCCGCGGCCGTCACCGAGACCGGCATGGCCGCGCTGCTCGGCGGCGACCCCGCCACGACGGTCCCGCACCTGGAGAAGCTGGGCCTGACGCCGGCGAACGTGAACGGCGCGGGCCAGATCGTGGCCGCCGGCACGCTGGAGGAGCTGGCCGCCCTGGAGGCGGACAAGCCCGAGGGTGTACGCCGGGTCGTGGCGCTCAAGGTCGCCGGCGCGTTCCACACGCAGCACATGGCGCCCGCGGTCGATGTGCTCGCCAAGGCCGCCGAGGAGCTGTCCCCCGCGGACCCGCGGATCACGTACGTGTCGAACAACGACGGCCGGACGGTCGAGAGCGGCGCCGAGGTGCTGTCCCGGCTGGTCGGCCAGGTCGCCAACCCGGTCCGCTGGGACCTGTGCATGGAGACCTTCCAGGAGCTGGGCGTGACCGCGCTCGTCGAGGTGTGCCCGGGCGGCACGCTGACCGGGATCGCCAAGCGCGCGCTGCCGGGTGTGAAGACCTTGGCGCTGAAGACCCCCGACGACCTCGACGCCGCTCGCGAGCTCATCGCAGAGCACAGTGCTTGAGAAGGAGCCCGAGCAATGTCGAAGATCAAGGCCCGCAAAGGCGCCCCGTACGCGCGCATCATCGGCGTCGGCGGTTACCGCCCGACCCGGGTGGTGCCCAACGAGGTGATCCTGGAGAAGATCGACTCGTCCGACGAGTGGATCCGTTCGCGCTCCGGCATCGAGACCCGGCACTGGGCGAACGACGAGGAGACGGTCGCCGCGATGTCGATCGAGGCGTCCGGCAAGGCCATCGCGGACGCGGGGATCTCGGCAGGGCAGATCGGTGCCGTGGTCGTGTCGACGGTGTCGCACTTCAGCCAGACCCCGGCCGTCGCCACCGAGATCGCCGACAAGCTCGGCACGGACAAGGCCGCCGCGTTCGACATCTCCGCGGGCTGCGCGGGCTTCGGCTACGGGCTCACGCTCGCCAAGGGCATGGTCGTCGAGGGCTCGGCAGAGTACGTACTCGTCATCGGTGTCGAGCGGCTGTCCGACCTGACCGACCTGGAGGACCGGGCAACGGCCTTCCTGTTCGGTGACGGCGCGGGCGCGGTCGTCGTCGGCCCCTCCGAGGAGCCGCACATCGGCCCGACGGTGTGGGGGTCCGAGGGCGACAAGAGCGAAACGATCAAGCAGACCGTGCCGTGGGACCGTTTCCGCGCCGACGATGTGTCGCAGCTGCCCGTCGACAGCGAGGGCAACGTCAAGTTCCCCGCGATCACGCAGGAGGGCCAGGCGGTGTTCCGCTGGGCCGTGTTCGAGATGGCGAAGGTCGCCAAGGAGGCTCTGGACACGGCCGGAATCACCCCGGACGACCTGGACGTCTTCATTCCGCACCAGGCCAACGTGCGGATCATCGACTCGATGGTGAAGACACTCAAGCTGCCGGAGCATGTCACGGTCGCCCGTGACATCCGTACCACCGGCAACACCTCGGCCGCCTCGATCCCGCTCGCGATGGAGCGGCTCCTGGCGACCGGCGAGGCGAAGAGCGGCGACACCGCGCTCGTCATCGGCTTCGGGGCGGGTCTCGTCTACGCCGCCACGGTCGTTACCCTCCCCTAGGCACTCCGTGCCGGATCACCCGGTCCGGCACGGGAACCGCAACACCTGCCGCTGACGCGGCGGGCGCCACACCCTCTGGATATCTACGAAGGAGCGCCTGACATGGCCGCCACTCAGGAAGAGATCGTCGCCGGTCTCGCCGACATCGTGAACGAGATCGCCGGCATCCCGGTCGAGGACGTCCAGCTGGACAAGTCCTTCACCGACGACCTGGACGTCGACTCCCTGTCCATGGTCGAGGTCGTCGTCGCCGCCGAAGAGCGCTTCGACGTCAAGATCCCGGACGACGACGTCAAGAACCTCAAGACCGTCGGCGACGCGACCGATTACATCCTCAAGCACCAGGGCTGAGTCACCGCCCAGCCCTGGCTGCATGGCCCCGCCACCCGGCGGTGGCGCCGCTGAATCCCGCATCCGTTGGAGAAAGAATTCCCGTGAGCTCGACCAATCGCACCGTGGTCGTCACCGGTATCGGCGCAACCACACCGCTGGGTGGCGACGCGACCTCCACCTGGGAGGGCCTGGTCGCCGGACGTTCCGGCGTCCGCCCCCTGGAGCAGGACTGGGCCGCCGACCAGGCGGTCCGTATCGCCGCGCAGATCGCCGTGGAGCCCTCCGAGGTCATTCCGCGGCCCCAGGCCCGCCGCCTCGACCGCTCGGCGCAGTTCGCGCTGATCGCGGCCAAGGAGGCCTGGACCGACGCCGGTTACACCGAGAAGTCGGCCGACGACGGCACCGTCGACCCCGACCGGGTGGGCGCGGTCATCGCCTCCGGCATCGGCGGTGTGACGACCCTGCTCGACCAGTACGACGTGCTGAAGGAGAAGGGCGTACGCCGTGTCTCCCCGCACACCGTTCCCATGCTCATGCCGAACGGCCCGTCCGCCAACGTCGGTCTGTACGTCGGCGCCCGCGCCGGTGTGCACACGCCGGTCTCCGCCTGCGCGTCGGGCGCCGAGGCCATCGGCTACGCCATCGAGATGATCCGCACCGGCCGCGCCGACGTCGTCGTCGCCGGCGGCACCGAGGCGGCCATCCACCCGCTGCCGATCGCCGCGTTCGGCAACATGATGGCGATGTCCAAGAACAACGACGACCCGCAGGGCGCCTCGCGGCCGTACGACACGGCCCGTGACGGCTTCGTCCTCGGCGAGGGCGCCGGCGTGATCGTCCTGGAGTCCGCCGAGCACGCCGCCCGGCGCGGCGCCCGTGTCTACGCGGAGGCGGTCGGCCAGGGCATCTCCGCCGACGGCCACGACATCGTGCAGCCGGAGCCGGAGGGGCGCGGGATCGCCCAGGCCCTGCAGCACCTGATGGAGCGCACCGACCTCGACCCGGCCGAGATCGTGCACGTCAACGCGCACGCCACCTCGACCCCGGCCGGTGACGTCGCCGAACTGAAGGCCCTGCGCAAGGTCTTCGGCGACGACACCGACCACTTCGCGGTCTCCGGTACGAAGTCCATGACCGGGCACCTGCTGGGCGGCGCCGGCGGCGTCGAGTCCGTCGCCACCGTGCTCGCCCTGTACCACCGGGTGGCCCCGCCCACGATCAACGTGGACAACCTCGACCCGGAGGCCGAGGCCCACGCCGACGTCGTCCGCGGCGAGGCCCGCAAGCTGCCCGTGGAGGGCCGCATCGCCGCGCTGAACGACTCGTTCGGGTTCGGCGGGCACAACGTCGTGCTGGCGTTCCGCACGGTCTGATTTCCTGTACGGCGACGAAGGGCCCCCACCGGTCGGTGGGGGCCCTTCGGGCGTGCTCGGCGAGGGTCTCTAGACCACCTGGTGCAGCCAGCGCACCGGGGCGCCCTCGCCCGCGTACCGGAACGGCTCCAGTTCGTCGTCCCACGGCTTGCCCAGCAGCCTGGCGAGTTCGGCTTCCAGGTCGGTTTCTCCGCGCTGGGAGCGGACGAGCGCCGCGCGGAGGCGGTCCTCGGGGATGAGGATGTCGCCGTGGATGCCGGTGACGGCGTGGAAGATGCCGAGGTCGGGGGTGCAGCTGTAGCGCTCGCCCTCGGCGGTGGGGCACGGCTCGGCGGTGACCTCGAAGCGGAGCAGGTGCCAGCCCCGCAGCGCGGAGGCGAGCTTGGAGGCCGTGCCGACCTGGCCCTGCCAGGAGAACTCCGATCTCCAGGTCCCCGGGGCGGCCGGCTGCCGGATCCAGTCGAGGTTCACACGCGTGCCCAGTACGCCCGCGACCGCCCACTCGACGTGCGGGCACAGCGCGCGCGGCGCGGAGTGCACGTACAGAACTCCACGTGTCGTCACCGGGGCCTCCACAGAGCAGGACGTTTGACACTTGGCGGAACTACAGCAACAGGACAGCCTCGGGGCGAGGCTACCGTGCGGCGGGGCACGGAGTGTGACGTACCGTCGGAGCCGGTACCTCGAAGAACTCAGGTTTCACTCGGGGGGACGCCTGTCACGCTGGAACCGTTGCACTTTCGTCGATCGGGAACTCTCGTGCGTTGTCATGGAGGGAGAACCATTGCTCGACGCTCGGCCTACTCGGACGCTCGGCCTATTCGACCGAAAGGGACCAGGGAATGCGGAAGCGACACCACCGTTCACGGGCGGCCGTCTCCGTCATGGCGACGGCCGCCCTGCTGGGCGTGGCCGCGTGCGACGCCACCGGTGGTGACTCCCCCGGCCCCACGGGCACCGAGGCCAAGGCGCAGCCCGCCCCGTCCCCGGCCTCCGCCTGGAATCGCGCTCCTGAGTCGCTGGCCGCCGTCGGCGACTCCATCACCACCGGCTTCGACGCGTGCAACGTGCTGTCGGACTGTCCCGAGGTCTCCTGGGCGACCGGCAGTGACGGCGAGGTCAAGAGCCTCGCCGTACGGCTGCTGGGGAGGGCGGGGGCCGCTGAGCGGAGCTGGAACTACGCGGTGACCGGTGCCCGGATGGCCGATCTGCCGGGTCAGATGGCGCAGGCGGCGACGAGGAAGCCGGAGCTGGTGACCGTGATGGTCGGGGCGAACGACGCGTGCAGGGCGACCACCGACGACATGACCTCCGTCACAGCCTTCCGGGCCGACTTCGAGGCCGCCATGGACACCCTGCGCGAGGCGCAGCCCAAGGCCCAGGTGTATGTGTCGAGCGTGCCGGACCTGAAGCGGCTGTGGTCCCAGGGCCGTACCAACCCGCTCAGCAAGCAGGTGTGGCAGCTGGGCATCTGCCCGTCGATGCTGGGCGACCCGGACGCGCTCGACGCGGCGGCGACGCTGCGGCGCGACACGGTGCGGGACCGGGTGGAGGCGTACAACGAGGTCCTGGAGGAGGTGTGCACGTCGGACAAGTTCTGCCGGTACGACGGGGACGCGGTCTTCGACTACCGCTTCGGGGCGGCGCAGTTGAGCGAGTGGGACTGGTTCCACCCGAGCAAGAACGGTCAGGCGCGGCTGGCCGAGATCGCATACCGCGAGATCACCGCCGAGCGACCGTGACCTAAAGTTCGCACATGAGCGAACCTTTCGGCACACTTTCCGACGGCACCCCGGTCCATCGCTGGACGCTGGAGCGGGGCGGAACGCGGGTGCGGGTCCTGACGTACGGCGGGATCGTGCAGTCGGTCGAGGTCCCGGACCACGACGGGCGGCTCGCGGACGTGGTGCTGGGGTTCGCGGACCTGCACGGCTACCTCGCTCACCCGGGGCCGTACTTCGGGGCGCTGGTCGGGCGGTACGCCAACCGGATCGCCGGGGGCCGCTTCCCGCTCGACGGCCGCGTGTACGTGCTGGCCCGCAACAACGCCCCCAACTCCCTGCACGGCGGCCAGAACGGCTTCGACAAGCAGGTGTGGGAGGCGGAGCCGGTCAGGCACGGGGTCCGGCTGTTCCGGGTCAGCCCGGACGGCGAGGAGGGTTTCCCCGGTCGGCTGGAGGTCTCGGTGACGTACAGCCTGGACGCCTCCGGCGCGCTGCGGATCGCGTACGAGGCGGTGACGGACGCGCCGACCGTGGTGAACCTGACGAACCACTCGTACTGGAACCTGGGCGGCGCGGCCTCGGGGAACGCCGGCGGGCACGAACTGCGCGTCGACGCCTCGCGGTTGACGCCCGTGGACGCGGATCTGATTCCGACGGGTGAACTCGCGCCCGTCGAGGGGACGCGCTTCGACTTCCGGGCGGCGCGGAAGGTCGGCTCCGGGTACGACCACAACTTCGTGCTCGACAAGGGCGTGACGGAGGGGGCGGTCGAGGTCGCCGAGCTGCACGACCCCGCCTCCGGGCGGGTGTTGACCGTCGCGACCACCGAGCCGGGGCTCCAGCTCTACACCGCGGACCACTTGAGCACGCCGTTCGCTCCCGGTGACGGGGTCGCCCTGGAGACACAGCACTTCCCGGACTCGCCCAACCGGCCCGAGTTCCCGAGTACGGAGCTGGGGCCGGGTGGGGTGTACCGGTCGGAGACGGTGTACGGGTTCGGCGTCCGTTAGAAGCGCACGGTCGCGGTGAGGCGGGGGTCGGCGATCGAGCGGGCCGCCTGGATCTCGTACGAACCCTCCCTGTGCGTCCAGGAGTTGGCGCCCTCGTCCCAGACCTCGAAGGCGCGACGCGGCAGTTCCGCGACGGCCTCGGCGCTCTCGCCGGGGGCGGCCTCGACGGCGGTGAAGGCGGCGAGCCAACGGGCCGGGCGGGCGGGGTCGGGTTCGGTCGGGGCGAGGTAGATCTGGACGACCTCGCGGCCGGGGCGGTCGCCGGAGTTGCGGAGGCGGACCCTGACGGTCGTACCGGTGATGTCGAGGGACTCGTACGTCCACTCGGTGTAGCCGAGGCCGTGGCCGAAGGCGTACGAGGGGGTCCGGCCCTCCTTCTCCCAGGCGCGGTAGCCGATGAACGCGCCCTCGGTGTAAGGGAGTTCGCCATTCGCGGGGGTCACCTGGGTGACCGGGGCGTCCGTCAGCGTGCCCCAGGTGGTGGGCAGGCGGCCGCCCGGTTCATGGGCGCCGGTGAGGACGTCGGCGAGGGCCGCGCCACCCTCCTGGCCCGGGAACCAGGTGAGGAGGATCGCGGCGGCCTCGTCGCGCCACGGGAGCTCGACCGGTGAGCCGGAGTTGACGACCACGACGGTGTTGGGGTTGGCGGCGGCGACGGCGCGGACCAGGTCGTCCTGACGGCCGGGGAGTCGGAGGTCCTCGCGGTCGAAGCCCTCGGACTCGACGCGGTCGGTGGTGGCGACCACGACGACGGCCGTGTCGGCGGCGCGGGCGGCTTCGACGGCCTCGGCGAGGAGTGCGTCGGGGTCGCGCCGGGGCTCCAGGTGGGCGAGCGTGAAGCCGATGACGTTCATGGGGTGCCCCTTGACGGCACGGATGACGTGGGTGAGGGAGACCTCGACCGGTTCACCGGCGGTCAGTTCGACCTCGGCGTGGGGCACCGGGGCGCCGAAGAACGACGCGAAGGGGCCGTCGGCGGCGGGGCGCTGGATGTCGTCGTAGTACGTCGTGCCGTCGATCCTCAGGGTGAACGCGCCCCGGCCCTTGATGCCGAAGGTGTGCGGGCCGCTCTCGCGCGGGGTGAAGGTGCCGGTCAGCTCGACGGTGTGCAGGGCGTCGTGGGTGACGCCGTCGGGCAGGTCCGAACCCATCCACTGGATGTGGCCGCTCGGCGCGGAGCCCGTGCCGATGACCCGGCCCGCCGCGTCCCGGCAGACGGCACGCAGCTCGAACCCCTTGTCGGCGACGGCGAGTTCGGTGTTCGGGTCGGCGCCGACGGCGTACGTCAGGGTGCCCTCGTGGAGGGCGGCGGTGAGGCCGTCGAGCGGGGA
Organism: Streptomyces sp. NPDC002845; assembly: GCF_053591955.1. Taxonomy (NCBI): domain Bacteria; kingdom Bacillati; phylum Actinomycetota; class Actinomycetes; order Kitasatosporales; family Streptomycetaceae; genus Streptomyces; species Streptomyces sp. NPDC002845. The sequence goes on from NZ_JBSFUU010000113.1 coordinate 12,761, forward strand.
GACGATCCGGGCCGGGAAGACGGTCGCGGAGCCGCCGCCGAGGATGCGGGCGTCGCGGGCGGCGGCGCCGATGAGGGCGACGGTGCCGTTCTTCAGGGACTTCAGGGACTTCAGGGACTTCAGGGACTTCGGGGACTTCGGGGACTCCGGGGACTCCGGGGACTCCGGGGACTCCGGGGACTCCGGGGACTCCGGGGACTCCGGGGACTCCGGGGACTCCGGGGACTCCGGGGACTTCAGGGGAAGAGCGCCCTGGTTGCGCACCAGGACGAAGGAGCGGCGGGCGATCTCACGGGCCAGGGCCTCGCCGTCGACGGTCTCGGGGAGTTCGGTGACGGCGGGCGCGGCGCCCTCAAGGATGCCGACGCGGGCGGCGAGGCGGAGGACGCGGCGTACGGCCTCGTCGACCTTGGCCTCTTCCACCTGCCCCTCGCGTACGGCGGCGGCGAGGGCTTCGCCGTACACGGTGACCGGGCCGGGCATGGCGACGTCGAGGCCGCCCTCGATGGCGGCGACGGTGGAGCGGGCGGCCGTCCAGTCGGAGACGTTGAAGCCGTCGAAGCCCCATTCACCGCGCAGGACTTCGTTGACCAGGTAGTGGTGCTCGGTCATGGTCGTGCCGTTGACCGTGTTGTAGCCGGTCATGATGCCCCAGGGGTGGGCGTTCGCGACGATGGCCTCGAAGGGCGCCAGGTACAGCTCGCGCAGGGCGCGTTCGGAGACCAGGTTGTTCACCGTGTAGCGGTCGGTCTCGGCGTCGTTGGCGACGAAGTGCTTGACGGTCGTGCCGACGCCGCCGGACTGGACCCCCCGGACGTAGCCGGTCCCGATCTCGCCGGTCAGATACGGGTCCTCGCTGTACGCCTCGAAGTGGCGGCCGCCGAGCGGGGAGCGGTGCAGGTTGACCGTGGGTGCGAGGAGGACGTGGACGCCCTTGCGGCGAGCCTCCTGGGCGAGCAGCACACCTGCCGTGTGGGCGAGTACGGGGTCCCAGGTGGCGGCCAGCGCGGTCGGGGAGGGCAGCGCGACGGACGGGTCGGCGGAGGTCCAGCGGACTCCCCGTACGCCGATCGGCCCGTCGGACATGACCAGCGACCGCAGACCGATCTCGGGCAGCGCAGGCAGCGACCACATGTCCTGCCCGGCGAGCAGCCTCACCTTCGCGTCGCGGCCGAGCTTGCCGAGGGCCGCCTCGACGACCCCCTCGACGACCCCCTCGCGGGCCGCGTCCCGCCGCCGTGCCTGTGCTGTGTCCGCCACGTCGCACCTCCGCGTTGACATCCGTGGACGTCTCTCCGCGGACGTCTCATCGGTGTCTCTCCATGGGCGTCTCCATCCTGCCCTCCGCGCCGCTCGGCGAGACCGCCTGATCACCCGGCCGGTACGGCGGCCACGACCTCGACCTCGATCCGGGCCTCCGGCTTGAACAGCTTCGGCACCTCAAGGGTCATGCTGGTGGGCGGGGTGGTGCCGGTGAGGAACTCCCTGCGCACGGCGCCGTATTCGTGGAGCTTGTCGATGTCGGTCAGATACGTACGGATGTTGATGATGGCGTCGAGGGTCGCGCCGTGGGCCTTGAGGAGGGCGTCGATGGTCTCGAAGACGCCACGGCTCTGCTCGGCCAGGGTCTCCCCCTCGGCTATCTGCCCGGAGAGGTACAACAGCGCGCTGCCGTCGGCGTGTTCGACGCGGGCGACCTGGGAGTAGTACGGGCTGAGCGGCTGGGGTGCGGAGGCGGGGTTGTCGATCGTGACCTGCACGGCGGCTTTCACGTCCTTTTCTTCTGTTGCTTCGTTGCTTCGTTGCTTCGTTGCTTCGTTGCTTCGTTGCTTCTGTGGATCATTCGCGTGTCTTCGACGCTAGGCTCGGCCGGGTGATGCGACAAGCGAATGTCCGGCATGGCCGCCATGACGAATGAGCATGGAGACGCCCTGGTGGGCGGCGCCGTCGGCGTGCCCGACGCTCCGGACGCCGTCCCCGATGTGTCGACCGTGTGGCTGCGGGTGTTCCTGGAGGTCGCCCGGCACGGGTCCTTCACCCTGGCCGGGCGGACCCTCGGGTGGACCCAGTCCGCCGTGTCCCGGCAGATCGCCTCGCTGGAGGGCGCGCTGGGCGGCTCCCCGCTCTTCGACCGGCTGCCCCGCGGTGTACGGCTCACCGAAGCCGGGCGGCTCCTCGTCCCGCACGCCGAAACCGTGGTCGAGCGGCTGCGGCGGACCGGACGGGAGCTCGGCGCCCTGCGGGAGGCCGCCGGGGGCCGCCTGCGGTTCGGGGCGTTCGCGACCGCCGACGCGGCGCTCGTGCCCCGGGCCATCGCCGCGTTCCGCGCCCGCCACCCCGGCGTACTGCTCACCCGCGAGGAGGGACTCACCCCGGCGCTGCTCGGCCAACTCACCGACGGCGAGCTGGACTTGGTGATCGTCTCGACGACGGGTCGCGCCCCTCTGGAGTCGTACGAGCTCCACCATCTCCTCGACGAGTCCCTGTACGTCGCCGTCCCCGCCGACCACCCCCTGGCCGGCCAGGGACACGTGCGCCTCCCCCAACTCGCCGACGCCGACTGGATATCCGGCAGCGTCCAGCCCGAGGGCACCCTCCTCGACACGGCCCTGCGCCACGGTTTCCGCCCCCGGGTCGCGCATGTCGTCGCCGAGTGGACGGCCAAGCAGGGCTACGTGGCCGCCGGCCTCGGGGTGACCCTGATCCCGGCGCTGGCCGCCGAGTCCGTACGGCCCGACATCGCGCTGCTGCCGGTGCTCGACGAGGGTGCGCCGGCGCGGGCGGTGTATGCGGCGACGGTGCGGGGGGTGTCGCCGACGCCGGCGACGGAGGCGTTCGTGGGGGTGCTGCGGGAGGCTGCGGCGGGGGTCGGGGCCGAGGGCGGGCGCTGAAAACCCAGGTCAGGTCAGCAGAACCGACTTGTCATGCCATTGACGGTAGTAGCCGGCAGACAGCAGCACCACGAGGAGGCCGAAGCCGGCACGGAACTGCGCCTCACGGGTCGATCGCATGTCTGAACCTGCCTTACGAACAGAGGCTTCAGGGAACGGGCAGCGGCACTGGACCGGAAATTGCCGGGACCTGGAAACAACGGCGAGGTCTCAGGGCCTACCGCTGCCCTGTGGCCGTTGCACACCATGTGCCGTGGGGGTGCCGTGAGGAGCATCGTGACATCTTCCCGCCCCGCGTCTCACTGCCGTGATCCGGCAATCTTCGCGGGTCGACGCTGCTGGCCGCACAGTGACCGGCAGCCTGGGCCACGTTCACCACGCGCCATGGCATACGCCTCTCCCGTCACGCCATACTGCCGACGTCGACAGCTCCCCACAGCGACGGAAGGACCCGAACTCCCTTGACTCCCATACGTGTCATACGCATGCGCACTCGGATCGGCCTCCTTGGACTGGCCCTGTCCGCAGGGCTCGCGACTCCGGCCACCGCTTCGGCAGCCGAGCCCACGGCCGCGGCGACCGTCGAGGAGCAGCGCCTCGACCGGGCCGTACCCCAGGAGATCCTCCGCCGCTCCGGATTCGACACCGTGGCACCGGAGTTCGCGCGTGCGCTCGCCGAGGTGCGGTCGTACGCGCAGGCCGAGCGGTTGGTCGTACGGGAGGGGTCACGGTTGTGGCGGCGGGCTGTCGACCGGGCTCAGGTGCGGGGGCCGGCGAGCGCGGATCTGAGTCGGGATGACGACCGGCCGCTGTACTGGGCGCGGTTGGGGATGACGCGGGAAGTACGGGGGTGGGAGCCGGAGTTCGGGCTGACGAGTAGTCAGCGGGCCGGGCTGCTCGGCAAACTGGAGCGGACCTCGCGTGGGCAGACAGCCATTCGTTATCCGCACGGCAAGGGTGTGAAGCGGATTCTGGTGACGGGTTTTGATCCGTTCACGCTGGACCGGGACGTCCGGATCTCCAATCCGTCCGGGGCGACCGCCCTCGCTCTGGACGGGACGGTGATCGAGACGGCGGACGGTCCGGCGCGGATCGAGACCGCCGTCTTCCCCGTCCGCTGGCAGGACTTCACCGAGGGGACCGTGGAACGGACGCTGCGGCCGTATCTGCGGCACGTCGATCTGTTCGCGACGGTCAGCCAGGGGCGGGTCGGGCGCTTCGACATCGAGCGGACCAACGGGGCCTGGCGGGGCGGGTTCCCGGACAACGACAACATCGGCCTCACCGAGACCATCCCGGTGACCGATCCGGCCTCGCAGCCGCAGTGGACGTCGACGACGTTGCCGTACAGGGAGATTGTGGCTGCCGATACCGGGCGCTTCCCCGTGTACGACAACACGAGCGTGACCGAGATTCCGGCGGGCGGGACAGGGGCCGTTGTCCGGCCGGACGGGCCGACGGAAGGGTCGGTGGCGCGGGCCGGGGGCGGTGGGAACTATCTGTCCAACGAGATCGCGTACCGGGCGACGTTGTTGCGGGACCGGTTGGGGCTGGGTGAAGTGTTGCCGGGTGGGCATGTGCATACGCCGGTGTTGCAGTTCGGGGCGGGCAACACTGATCCGGCGACGGGGGCGGTGACGGATGCGGAGTTCGTGCGGAACCGGCTGGACATCATCGCGCAGGTGCGGGCGATCGTGGCGGTGGCGTTGGACGCCGGTGAGGCGAGTGGCATCAGTGGTGGCGGTGGTGCCAGTGGCATCAGTGGTGGCGGTCAGGGGGCCGGGGCCTCCTTCTGATCGCCGTTGCGGTCGCGGTCGTCCTCGGCCAGCGTCTCCTCGCCCATGAGGTCGCGGGCCATGAGCGTGGCGCCCGCGACCGCGCCGGGCATCAGGAAGACGGCGACGAACGGGACCAGGAAGGCGGCGCCGAGCGGGGCGCCGAAGCCCCAGACCATTGTCTTGCGGGAGCGGAGCAGGGTGAGGCGCTCGCGGAGGTCGACGCGGCGGCGCTGGAGGGCGACCGCCGTGAGCTCCTCGGTGAGGAAGAAGCCCGCGACGAAGACCCCGATCACCGGGACGACGGTCTGGCCGGCGAACGGGATGAAGCCGAGGGCGAAGAGCAGGATGCCCCAGAGGACGGCGCGGACGACGATACGGAGGCTGTCGCGGGCCGAGATCCACAGTTCGCGGACGAGCGGGAGGCCCGACTCGGGGGCGGTGCCGTCCGGGGAGACGTCCCGGTCGACCTTCTCCGAGAGGTTCTCGTAGAAGGGCTGGCCGATGAGCAGGGTGACGGCTGTGAAGGTCACGACGGCGAGGAGCAGGCTCAGGCCGAACAGGACGGCCGTCAGGAACCCGCGGAAGAGGCCCGGCCACGGGCTGGACCAGTCGTCGGCGAAGGGGGTCGCCCAGGCGACGACGTCCGTGCCCCAGAGGGCCAGGGCGACGAGGGCCGCCGCGTACAGCACGAGGGTGATCAGCCCCGGAATCAGGCCGAACCCGTACTGCTTGCCGTGGCGGCGCACCCAACGCTGCCCACGCACCAGGTATGTGAAGCCCACCGCAAGATCGCGCATGGAGGAACCTTATCGGGAGGGGGTGGTGGGGGGGCTGCTGGTTGTTGAGAGTCTGCGGGTTGTTGACAGGCTGCGGGCTGTCTGTGGCTGGTCGCGTCCACGCGGCAGAGCCGCGCCATGTCACAGCCCCGTGCCCCCTACGGCGGACTCACCGCCACCACAACCCCCCGCTCCGCCACGGGCGACACCGCTGCCTGTACCCGCACCGCCGCAGCCCGCGCGACGCGACCCGTGCCCGAGGCGGTGGCGATCATGAGGAGCTGGAGCTGCTCCAGACCGGCGACGAGGAACTCCTCACCGGCGATCAGCAGTGGCCAGCATGCCCTCTCCGCTCTGCCGGACACACACCGTTCGAGGCATTCGTGACGCCAACGCCCTCTTGTTGCGGGGGAGTCGAACAGGTACACCTCGCCGTAGCGGTGCCGATCATCCCCCGGCACCGTCCGCCTCAGGAGGTACACGTGCGCCTGCCGACACCCGGCTCGAAGTCCGTTGCCAACTCCACCCCCAGGCCGCCCAGCCCTCGTTCAAGCCCTCGTTCCGTCTGCCTCGGCCCCGCCCTCATCGTGGCCCTCGCCCTCATCGCCACCACAGCCGGCTCGCTCCTCTACGCCGCCCAACCCGCCGGCGCCGAGACCGCCCCCGTCACCCGCGAAGGCCCGGCCCTCCCCCAGGGCGCCGCCAGGGCCCCCTCCGGTGCGGCCCAACGCGCCCTCACCGCCCCGGAGACGGACCTCTCCAAAAGCGCCACCCGCGGCTACCCCCGCGAGCGGGTCCTGCCCCCGGACCCGGAGAACCCCGCCGACAAGTCCATCAAGCTGGGCCTGACCCCGTACCACGCCATCGCCCCGAAGCTGAACGCCATCCAGCGGCTCGGCGACCGCGTGAGCGTCGAGATCGCCGGACGGTCGGCGGGCGGCCGCCGCCTCTACCTCGTCACCGTCACCGCTCCCGAGACCACGCGCCAGACCCGCGCCCAGGACCGTATGCGCGAACTCATCGAGAACGCGCCCCGGTTGGCGGCCAGGAGTCCGGCCGTCAAGAAGACGTACAAGACCCCTGTCTTCTTCAACAACAACATCCACGGCAACGAGTGGGAGGGAACGGACGCCTCCCTCAAGCTGATCGAGCAACTCGCCACCGCCAAGGACGAGAAGACCGCCGACCTCCTCGCCGGCACCCGCCTGTACTTCAACATCACCGCCAACCCCGACGGCCGTGTCGCGGGCACCCGCGCCAATACCAACGGCTTCGACATGAACCGGGACTTCGTGACCGCCTCGCAGCCCGAGGTGCGGGTGATACGGCAGATCGAGGTCAACAAGCAGCCGGCCGTCATGCTGGACGTGCACGGGTACGTCAACGGCACACTCATCGAGCCGACGACCCCGCCGCACGGCGAGAACTACGAGTACGACCTCTTCCTCAAGAACACCTACGCCAACGCCGTCGGCATGGAGGCCGCCGTCAACGGCCTCGGCTACACGCCCGAGAAGGACGGTGTCGAGCCCGTCCAGATCCCCTTCCGGGACTTCGACGAGGGCTGGGACGACTGGCCGCCGATCTTCACCCCGCAGTACGCGGCGTTCCACGGCACGGTCGCCGCGCACACCGTCGAGATCCCGCTCCAGGTGAACAACCGGGCGTACGACACCCTCCCCGAGTCCGAACTCCGCCGCCGTTCCGCCGTCAACGTGGACGTGGCGGGCGCGGCCCTGCGCGCGACCCTCGACTTCGTCGGCACGCACCGGGCCTCCCTCGTCGCCGACCAGATCGAGACCTTCCGGCGCGGCGCGACCGGCGCAGCCCAGGTGCCAGTGTCCTCCAAGACGGTCCCGGGCGTGCCGGGCATCGGTCCCGAGGACGTCTATACGACCAGCTTCCCGCGCGCGTACGTCATCCCGGCCGGCCGCGGCCAGCGTTCCGCCCCGGCCGCCGCGCGCCTCGTCGACGAGCTGCTCGGCCATGACGTACGGGTCACTCGGGCGACGCACGGCTTCCGGCTCGGTGGACGGTCGTACGCGAAGGGGTCGTACGTCGTCGACATGCACCAGCCCAAGCGCGGTATGGCCAACGTGCTGCTGGCCGACGGCTCGGACATCAGCGACAAGGTGTCGGTGATGTACGACATCTCCGGCTGGAGCCTGGGGCGGTTGTGGGGCGCGACGGTGGATGAGGTGAAGAGCGGTCGGCTGTCGGCCGTCCTCGCGCGCCCGGTCCGCGCAGCCGCACGTGTCGGCTACGTCGCCCCGTACGGCGATCTGCGGCTCCGCCTCGACGACGTGCGGGAGATCGCCGCTCTCAACTCCCTTCTCGGGGACGGGGTCCGGGTGCGCCAGGCGGCGGATGGACGCAGCGTGCTCGTGCCGGCCTCGGCGCGGCGTAAGGCGGCGGCGCTGGCGAGGACGTACGACGTCGCCTTCGACGCCACGAGGGCGACCGGCGGCACTCCCCTGCACCGCGTGCGCGTGGCCGCGGCCGTGACGCCCGGGGAGCTGTTCGCGCTGCGGGAGATGAACTTCGACGTCGTACCGGTGTCCACGGCGGTCCTCAACGCGGGCTTCGACTGGTCGTCGGTGGACGTGCTGTTCGTGTCGTCGGGGCTCGGCCACGGCGGTCTCAACACGTCCGCACGTACGGCCCTCGACGGCTTCCTCGACACCCACGGGCTCGTCGGCCGCGGCACCACCGGAGCCGCGCTCAACTCGGCCGCCGGGCTGATCGAGGCGACGGCGGTGGAGGGCAACGGGGACGCCAACGGTGTTGTCCGCGTGGTGAATTCGGGCAGGGTCACGGCCGGGGCACCCGACCACGGCTTCGTCTACGCACCCGTCTGGTTCACGGATCTCGGCCCCGGTGTCGGCGTGGAGCAGTCGTACGGGACCGGCAGTCCACTCGTCTCCGGCCACTGGCGTCCGCTGGAGGACGGCACGGGCGGGCCGGCTCAGGCGGCGGGTCAGGCATCCGTCGTCAGCGGGCCGGGTGCGGTCCTCTTCGGCACGGAACCGCTCTTCCGCGATCACCCGAAGGGGGAATTCGCGCAGGTGGCACGGGCGTTGCTGACGGTGTCCTGACCCAACCCATGTCACCGACACGTACCCACACAGGCGGGAGCGCGCACGACGCAGGAGACCACCGTCCACAGCACCGTAGCCGAGGGATTCGAGACGGTGCGTGAGGAGTTCGCGGCGGTGGTCGCCGCCGAACCGCCGGACTACGAGGGGCAGTTGTGCGCCCACGTCGGCGGACGGCGGGTCGTCGACCTCTGGGCGGGCGGCGACTCGGAGTCGCTTTACGGCGTGTTCTCCTCCACCAAGGGTGCCGCCCATCTCGTCGCCGCGCTCCTCGTCCAGGACGGGCTGCTGGAGCTGGACCGCGAAGTGGCGTACTACTGGCCGGAGTTCGCGGCCGAGGGCAAGGGGGCGGTGACCCTGCGCGAGCTGCTCGCCCACCGGGACGGGTCCGCGCCCCGTACGGCCTCGACTTCTTCTTGGGGCTCCCCGAGGAGCACGAGGCCCGCTATCGAACACTTGCCCAGTGCTCCACCCTTCAGGGTGGAGGTGTGGGGCATCCTCACTCTGGCGGCCCGGAGGGCCGCAGAACCATGGGAATATCGCCTTGTCCGACAACGCAGTTGTCGGACCTACCGCCGGACGGGCGGGAAGTCAGGCCTGTGGAGGTCCGGTAAGACCGGCCCTCATGGACCGGCTCGGACCTGTGAAGCAGGAACCCAAGGTGGTACCGCGAAGCGGTGCGGACCGGAATCTCCAGCCCTCGGGCTGGAGAGGACGTCAACGCTCCGTCCTCCCGATGGAGCCGACGCCCGAGCAGCGGGCCGTACTGGACCTGGTCCCATCCGGCCCGCACACGCTCTCCTCGGTCGCCTTCAACACCCATGTGCCGGACCCGGGAGAGCTGGCGGACTTCCCCAACTCCCGTACCGTGCGCGCCAAGGGCCAGGCCTCGGCGGGCGGGGTCGCCTCCGCGCGCGGTCTCGCCGGAATGTACGCGGCGGCGATCAGCACGGTGGACGGACGGCCGCCACTGCTGAAGCCCGACACGATCGGCGAGGTAGGCCAGATCCAGTCCATCGGCTACGACCTGGTGGCCCGCGCCCACAAGTCGTACGGCCTGGGCTTCCAGGCCACGGCCGACGCCTGGTACCCGTTCCTGGGCGCGGGTGCCTTCGGGCACAGCGGCGCGGGCGGTTCGCAGGCCTTCGCCGATCCGCGCAGCGGACTCGCGTACGGGTACACGCGGCGGCGGGTCGCCTATCCGGGCGGGGCGGCGCCGGAGAACGTACGGCTGGTGAAGGCGGTGCACGCGGCGGCCCTGGCAAGTTAGCCCGCACGTACACGACACATACACGGCAGAGTCCGCACCCCACGTCCAAGGGTGCGGACTCTGCCGTGTGCAACGACGGCGGCCGGGCGGGCGTCACGGTGAACGGTGATGTGTGAAGGCCCTCGGCCGGTCAGATGAACGACAAGCTCAGAGCTTGACGATCATCTTCCCGGTGTTGTCGCCGCGCAGGACCCCGAGGAACGCCTCCAGGTTGTTCTCGATGCCCTCGACGACGGTCTCGCGGTACTTGAGCGCACCCGAGGCGACCCAGGGGCCGACCTCCTGGACGAACTGCGGCTGGAAGTCGTAGTGGTCGCCGACGAGGAAGCCCTCGATGCGGCCGCGGGTCTGGATGAGGCGGGCGAGGTTCTTCGGGCCGGGGGCGGGCTCGGTGTTGTTGTAGACGGAGATCATGCCGCAGACGGCGATACGGCCGCCCCGGTTGAGCCGGCCGATGGCGGCCTCCAGGTGGTCTCCGCCGACGTTGTCGAAGTAGACGTCGACGCCGTCCGGGGCGGCTTCGCGGAGCTGCTCGGCCACCGGCCCGCTCTTGTAGTTGAAGGCGGCGTCGAAGCCGTACTCCTCCACGAGCAGCTTGACCTTCTCGTCGGACCCGGCGGAGCCGATGACGCGGGAGGCGCCCTTGAGCCTGGCGATCTGGCCCACCTGGCTGCCGACGGCACCGGCGGCACCGGACACGAAGACGGAGTCGCCCTCCTTGAAGGCGGCGGTGCGCAGCAGGCCCGCGTACGCGGTGAGTCCGGTCATCCCGAGGACGCCGAGGTAGGCGGAGAGCGGCGCGGCCTCGGGGGCGACCTTCACGGCCTGCTTGGCGTCGACCGTGGCGTACTCGCGCCAGCCGCCGAAGTGGAGCACGTGATCGCCCGGAGCGATGCCCTCGACGCCGGAGGCGACGACCTCGCCGACGGCACCGCCCTGCATGGCCTTGCCCAGCTCGAAGGGTGCGACGTACGACTTGGCCGTGCTCATGCGGCCGCGCATGTACGGGTCGACGGACAGGTACTTGTTCCGTACGAGGACCTCACCCGCGCCGGGCTGCCGGACCTCCGCCTCGACCAGGGCGAAGTCCTCGGGCTTCGGCCAGCCGACGGGGCGGCTGAGCAGGTGCCATTCGCGGGCGGTGGCGGGGAGGGAGGGGGTCTCGGACATCGGGGTGCCTTCCTGCGTACGGCTGCGGCTCGGACTACGGCTGAACATGCCGGGCATGCTGAACATGCCGGGCGGTTACTTCATCACCTGAAACAACCATGCGTCTGAATGTTTCATGATGTCAAGTAAAGGGGTAGCCTGGAGCCCATGGCCACGGAGAAGACAGCCTCGGCGAAGACGACCTCTCGCATCGACCCGCTGACCCTGGAGGTCGTCGACCTCATCGGCTCCGTCGTGGCCCGCTACCACGAGGAGTACGAGAGCGCCGCCGCCGAGCACGCACTGACCGGCGCCCAGGCCCGCCTCCTGAGCCTCCTCTCCCTGGAGCCGCTCCCCATGCGGCGCCTCGCCCAGAAGCTGAAGTGCGAGCCGTCCAACGTGACCGGCATAGTCGACCGCCTGGAGACCCGGGGCCTCGTCGAACGCCGCCCCGACCCGACCGACCGCCGCGTCAAGCTGGCCGCCACCACCCAGGAGGGCCGCCGCATCGCCCGCGACCTCCGCGACTCCCTGAACTTCGCCCGCGAGCCGTTGGCGGGGCTGAGCGAGGAGGAGCGGCTGGCGTTGCGGGACATGCTGCGGCGGATGCTGGAGGCATAGCCCGCCTCCCGCCTGCGGGGCAGCCCGGCAGGACTGCGGCGGGGCAGCCCGGGAGGACGGCGAGGAGCAGCCGCCCCTCCGCGCGAGAGCGCTAAGCGGGTCCAGCGAAGCCCAGTGCGGTTCGGCAGCGCCCCAAAGGGGCGCGGGGCGGTGACATCAGCGGCTCTGCCGCGGGGCGCGACCAGCCACGACGGGCCCGCAGGTGATGCACCGGACTTCCAGCGGAGGGCTCAGGTGCACCACCAGAGAAACCGTTCGCACGTCTCCGACGGTGACGGCTCCGGAGACGGTTCCTCGGAGGTGGGGTCGTCGGTCGGTTCGGCCGGGGACTCCGGGGCCGAGGTGGTGGCCGGGGTGGAGGGGGAGGTGCCGGGGCGGGTGCCGTCAGTGGCGGACTGGCCCTCGCGTTCCGGGAGTTCCGACGCCTTGTCCCCGTCCCCGTTCTTGTTCTCGCCCTCGTCCTCGCCCTCCTTGGACTTGTCGTCCTTCGGCGACTTCGAGGCCGAGGGGGAGGCCGAGTCCTCGGGGGAGGTGGAGGGGGCCGCGTCGCCGGAGGTGCCGGTCTGCGCGTCGGCCGATTCCGCTGTCACGGAGGAGGACTCCTTGCCCTCGGCCGTCACCTCCTCTTCCGCCGCTGTCGTGGTCGGGTTGTTGGAGCCCGGGGTCTCTATGCCGAGCTCGGCCAGGCTCAGGCCGCCGGCGGCCAGGACGAGGCCGGTGCCGATGAACAGGATCCGGCGGCGGCGCCGACGGTGGGCGGCCGCCTTGCGGTCGCGACGACTGGAACGGGGGCCGCGGTCGTCCCGGGGGCGGCGGCGGGCGCGAGAGGGCTCGGCGCCCCCACTGTCGGCCTCGTGCGGCTTCTCGACGTCGACCTCGGCGGGCGCGCCCTCTTCGTCCGCGTATGCGCGGAGTTCTTCGGCTGGGGTGCCGCACCCCGGGCAGGCGAGGGCGCCGTTCAGGTGCCGTCGGCACGGGTGGCAGTAATCCATGACGCGGGAAGACTAGGTGCCTTTCAGGGAATCTTCATAGTGACTGATGTGAAAGTTGTGTAGGGAACTTCGCGTTTCGGCATGCCGAGTTGGGGGCAGGCCCGAGCATCTCCCGCCAACCCGCGGCATCCCGGCCGAGCCCCCCCCCCCCCCGCGGCCCCCCCCCCAGCCCCCCGGCGGC
>NZ_JBSFUU010000114.1:0-23224 GCF_053591955.1 Streptomyces sp. NPDC002845
GGTGCGAAGAGGTGTCCTCTTCGCACCAGCGCGCCGCCGTACGCTCACCAGTCCAGGAGTCCGTCCCCTCCCCCGGCCCGGTCCTCGGACTCCGCGTCGTCGCCCAGTGCCTCGGCCACGGCCTCGACCACACGCGGGTCGAGCATGGTGTGCGCAGCCGTGTCCCGCGTACCGCCGAAGCCCGCGTCGCTCACCGCGACACTGACGACATAGCCGCCGTCCACCGAGAAGGTGCGGAACTGCCATTCGACGCCGGTGCCGGGTGCCCCGTCCGGAGCCAGGACCCTGGCGGGCAGACCGTCTCCGCTGAAGCCGAAGTCGGTGAAGCGGAACCGCAGCCCCTGCCCGATCGCCTTGCTGTAGGCCTCCTTGAGCGTCCACATGCGCACCAGTGCGGCGCCCCGCCGCTGCGCCGGGAGCCGCTCCAGGATGGTCAGTTCGTGCGGCGTACAGACGTGCCGGTGCAGCCCGCGCGTGTAGAGCGGGCGGTCCGCACGCTCGGCGTCCACCCCGATCAGCCCTTTGGTGGTGAGCCCGATGAGCAGCAGGTCGTCGGTGTGGCTGAGGCTGATGTCCACCGCGTCGTAGCCGCGCAGATAGGGGCGGCCGGTGGGGCCGTACCCGAGTTCGACGGCCTGCGGGGGCACCCGCAGCGCCACCGCGGCAGCGAACTTCAGCAGCACCCGGGAGGCGGCGAACCGCGTCCGCACGTCCGGGTGCGTCATCTCCAGGTACCGTTCCCAGTCCCGGCCCAGCAGGGCACGCAGCCGCGGGCCGCCCGCCCGGTCCGGCCGCCAGTCGGCGAGCCGGGCGTGCGCCACCGCGACCTCGTGCTCCTCCAGGTCCGCGCGCACCTGGTCCCAGGCTCCGTCACGGCCGGAGATCCGCACCGGCTCCCCGAACAAGGGGCTGGGTGCCGTCCTCCTCCGCACCGTCATCGAAGCCCTCCAATTCGTGCTTGAGATCACCGAGTACGTCGGCGGCGGCGGCGCCGTCAATGACCCGGTGGTCGAAGGTGAGTCCGAGCCGCATCACGGGGGCGACCGCGAGCCGACCGTCCCTGACGACCGGCCGGTCGACGACGCGACCCGCGCACAGGGTGATGGCGGTACCCCCGCTGGAGTGGAAACCGTCGACCGGGCGATGGCCCAGCGAGCTGACCGCCACCGTGCCGAAAACTCCCGGCCGTCTGGCCGGGTCGCGCAGTGCGGCGGCAAAGGCCAACCGCCCGAGCGGCACCGGCAGCCGGCCGAGCAGCCGGACACCGCGGAACTCGGCCAGCCGCTCGGTGGCGGGTCCTCGGTAGCGGTCGACGCGCCGCTGGATCTCGTCCAGACCCGCGCTCTCGAGGGCGGGCAGCAGCGCGGAGAGCACGGTCCGTTCCCCGTCCACGGTGCGGTCCAACGCCAGTTTGGCGGTGACCTCCGCGAACCGCAGGGTCCGGGGTCCGCGCAGCCCGAACAGCCGCCCCGGGGCCAGTACCGCGTTGGCCTCCGGATGGCGGTGCAGCACCCGGCCGGTGGCGTGCAGGAGATAGGTGACGACCGAGTAGTGCCGGCCGGCGGCCCGTGCGGCCCTCCGGCAGGCCTCGATCCGGGTCATGTCGATGTCGGTGTCAAGGTGGACGGGCCGCTGCCGGGCGGCGTGTTCCAGGAAGTACAGGGTGTGCCGGCGCCGGCGCTCGGGGTGCACCCGCGCGGGCGCCGACGAGGTCCCGCCGGCCCGGAACCCGGTCATGTCCGGGCCGCCAGCTGGTAGATCTCATCGAGACTGCGCGCCTCCAGCAGCCTGCCCACGGGCAGCGAGCGACCGGTGGCCTGTTCCAGGGCGGTGACCAGTTTCAGCAGGTACAGCGAGTCCCATTCGGGCAGTTGGTCCAGATCAGCGGAGACCTGGTACTCCTCCAGCGGCATGCCGAGCTCGTCCCTGACGAGGCGGACGAAATCCTCGATGGTGTGCATTCTGTACAGCCCTCCCGGGCGGGTGTGTGCGGACGGTCAGATCTTTTCGAGCGCGAACCCGGACTTGATCCACTTGCTGGACTCGACGGCGACCGCCAGCGCTCGCTGCCCCTGGCCGATCTTCCCCAGCAGTGCCTCCAGTTGGAGGAAGGGCAGGGCGTTGCCGTTGTTCCCGGTGTCCGCAACACAGGACACCTCGACGGCGTCGGGCAAGCCGAGTTCCTCCGTGATCCGCCGCGTCATACGGCCGGACAGCTGCGGCGGCAGCAGGAAGTCCACCTGCTCGGGGGACCAGTCGAGGTCCTCCAGCAGTTCCCACAGGATCTCCACGGCCATGACCGGGACGGACTCCTCGATGGCCTTGTAGTCCTCCCGTACCGCCTGCCGGTCCTCGTGCCGGTCGGCAAGCCCGAACCAGTCGATGACCTGGCCGGGCTCCCGGCCCAGACCGGTGAACCGGTTCAGCACGCCCCGCAGGGCCAGGCGCTGTCCGCGCGGCACCGAGGTGACCACGGCGGCACCCGCTCCGTCGCCGAAGAGCACGTAGTTGACGATGTCGCTGGGGGCCGCCGCGGACAGGTCCCGGTCCAGGTCGAGGTGCTTGCTGCAGACGTCGCCCCCGATCACCAGACCTGCCTGGTGTCCCCCGCCGGTGACCAGGGTGTGGCCCAGTTGCAGGGCCTGTACGGCGCCGGCGCAGCCGGACTGGAGCTGGTAGGTGGGGATCTGGTCCAGGCCGAGCTGGTCGACGACGTGGTTGACGGTGGCGGGCATGAGATGGTCCGGGGTCGCGGTGCCCATGACCACGAAGTCGATCTCGTGCGGGGAGAGACCGGACGCGGTGAGGGCCTGCTCGGCCGCCCGGGCGCACAGGTCGGCGAGCGACCAGCGCACCTCGCCGGTCTCCAGGTCTCGGGCGAAGTGCCGGGTCCGGGTGCCGATGAAGACATCGATCCACTCTTCGTTGACACCGAGTGTCCTGGCCAGCGTCGCGTTGTCGACCGGGTCGCCGGGCAGCGCGGTACCGACCGCGGCGAGGCAGGAGACCGGCCCGGGACGCGAAGAGGCTTGCTGAGGCTGGTGTTCTGACTGCATGCGAGTGGTCCTTCCTTGAAGTCCGGTACGGTGAAACGCCCTCGAGGGGCGCGAGGCCGTGGCATCGTGCGACTCCGCCGCGTGGGCGGGACCGGCCACGTACGGCCCGCGGCTTCCCACCGCACAGTCGGCGGGGCGCCTACGCCACAGCCGAGACGGCCCGGTCCTGGAGGTAGTCGGCAAGGTCACCGACCGAGGACAGCCGGGGGAGCAGGTCCTGCACGCTCATCGTCTCCAGGCCGTTCAGCCGTTCCTGGAGCCGGTCCTTCAGCTCCATGACCATCACCGAGTCGAAGCCGAGGTCCTCATAGAGCAGGGAGAGCCGCGACACCTCGCTCGTGGCGTATCCGCCCACCTCCGCGACGGCCTCGGTCACGGCACGGACCACCGGGTCCGCCGACGGATCCTCCGCGGCGGAGGGCAGGACGGCGGTGAGGACGGCGCCGTGTCCGTTCGTGGACGGCTGCTCCCGCGGGTGCGACGGCACGGTGTCCGTCCGGTCGGGTACGACGCCGAGGTCCGCCACGGGAGCGGCCCGTACGGGAGTGCGGCTCCAGAACCGGTGGGCGTCGGAGAAAGCGTAGGAGGCGAGCCGCTGCGGCAACCGCTCCTCCCGCGGGTAGACGGCGTCCCACCGGGGGTCCAGTCCGCTGCGGAAGAGTTCGGCCAGGGCCTCGGCGAACGCGCGGCCGTCGGCCTCCTCACCCGGCACAGGGGCCACGGCGTGCACCCCGGCTGCGGAGCGCAGGGCACGCGCCATGCCGGTGAGCACCGGACGGGGGCCGGCCTCCACCAGGTGGGTGGGGCCCTCCTCCATCAGCCGGGCCATCGCGTCGCCGAACAGCACGGGGGCGCTGATGTGCTCGGTCCAGTACTTGCCGTCCATCGGCTCGGCCTCCAGGAGCCGCCCGCGCACGGTGGAGTACACCGGGAGCTTGGGGATTCCGCCGCCGGTCTCGTCCGCGAGCGCGGCGAACCGGTCCAGCATCGGTTCCATCAGCGGGGAGTGGAAGGCGTGCGAGACCTCCAGGCGCCGGGTCCTGACGCCGCGCCGGACGAGCTCGTCGTCGATCCGCTCCAGCGCCGCCAGGTCTCCGGAGAGCACGGTGGCCCGGGGGCCGTTGACCGCGCCCACCCCGACCAGGGGTTCCGCGTCCACGAGTTCGGTCAGCTCCGTGAGCGGCGCCCGTACGGCGAGCATTCCTCCGCCCTCGGGCAGCTGCTCCATCAGGGCACCCCGGGCGGCGATCAGCCGGGCGGCCTGCTCCAGCGGGAAGACCTCGGCCAGCACGGCCGCGGCGTACTCACCGACACTGTGGCCGAGCAGCAGCCCGGGCGGCACCCCGAGTTCGGTCAGGCTCGCCGCCAGGGCGTACTCGACGGCGAACAGGGCCGGCTGGGTCCGGCCTGTGCGGTGCACGGCCTCGTCGCCGGAGAGCAGCAGATCGCGCACCGAGCCGCCGATGTGCGGAGCGAGCGCCTCGTCGGCCTCGTTGAGGAACCGCCGGTACAGCGGCGACTGAAGGTACAGACGCGCGGTCATCGCCGGGTACTGCGAACCCTGGCCGGTGAACAGCAGCGCCACCTGCGGCTTCCCCGTGGGGTTGCCGACGAGCCGGGCCGGCAGGTCGTCGGCGGCGGCGGCCTCGCGCAGTGCCGTGGCCAGTTCGCCGGTGTCCCGGGCGGGCAGCGCGAAGCGGTAGCGGTGTCCCGTCTTGGTCCGGTTGCTGCTCCAGCACAGCGGTCCGGCCGGCAACCTGCGCCGCTCCATGGCGTCGGCCTGAACCAGCAGGTTGCGGCGGAGCGCGTCTGTCGAGGGGGCGGTCAGCGTGAAGACTCCGACGCCCAGCCCCGTGGAGCCGGTGGCCTGACCGGTGCGCCCGGATTCCGGCTGCCCCGCCTCGGGACGTGCGGCGTACGGCGGCGCGGACTCCAGGACGGCGTGGGCGTTGGTCCCGCCCATCCCGAAGCTGCTCAGGCCTCCGATCGTCGGCCCGGAGCGCAGGCGCAGCGGGGCCTTGAGGAGTCGTATCCCCTGCTTGGCCAGTTTCAGGGCGGGATTCTCCTTGGCCGCGAACCGGCTGGCGGGGACCGCCTTGTGATGCAGCGACAGGGCGACCTTGATGAGCCCCGCGATGCCCGCCGCCCCTTCGGTGTGCCCGATGTTGCCCTTGACCGAGCCGAGGGCCAGCGGGCGCCCGGCACGACCGGAGTGCACGTGGCCGAGGGCCTTGACCTCGATCATGTCGCCCAGGACGGTGCCGGTGCCGTGGGCCTCGGTGAAGGTGACGTCGGACGGCTCGACGCCGGCCCGGCGGTAGGCGGCGGCCAGCACTTCCTGCTGCGACCAGCGGTTGGGGGCGGTGATGCCGTTGCTGCGGCCGTCCTGGTTGACGGCGGTGCCGCGGATCACCGCGTACACCGGCTGGCTGTCGGCGATCGCGTCCTCCAGCCGGCGCAGCACCACCGCGCCGACTCCCTCGCCCCGGCCGATGCCATCGGCGTTGGCGCTGAAGGGCTTGCACCGGCCGTCGGGGGCGGACAGCCCGGCCTGGGTGTAGAAGATGCCGAGCGCCGGGGTGAGCGCCACGTTGACGCCCGCGGCGATGGCGGTGTCGCACTCCCCCGCCAGCAGGGCGTTGCAGGCCAGGTGGACGGCGACGAGGGAGGAGGAGCAGGCGGTGTCCACCGCCAGGCTGGGTCCCTTGAGGTCGAGGTGGTACGAGATCCGGTTGGCGGTCATGCAGTAGCCGTTGCCGGAACCGAGCTGGGCGGTGACCTCGGCGTAGTTGGTCATGTGCAGGTGCGCCCACTCGTTGCCCATGATGCCCACGAAGACCCCGGTGTCGGTGCCGGCCAGCCGGTGCGGGGCGATCCCGGCGTCCTCGACGGCACGCCAGGCGCACTGGAGCAGCAGCCGCTGCTGCGGGTCCATCGCGGCCGCCTCGCGCGGGGAGACGGTGAAGAACTCGTTGTCGAAGGCGTCCGGGTCGGAGATGAAGCCGCCCTCGGTGGTGTTGGAGTGTCCTTCCGCACCGGTGCGCGAGTGGAAGTCGCGGGCGTCCCAGCGTTCCCGGGGCACCTTCTCCACCCCGTCGCCGGAGCGCATCAGCATGTCCCAGTAGGCGGAGGTGTCGGGCGCCCCCGGGAACCGGCAGTCGATGCCGACGATGGCGACAGGTCTCATCGATTCTCACCCTCCATCTCCCGCAGCTCCTCCACGAGGTGCTCGGCCAGTGCCTCGATGGTCGGGTAGTCCCAGGCCACGGTGGGTTCGAGGACGAGGTCGAAGTCCTCCTCGATGTCGCCGCACAGACTCAGCGCGGCCACCGAGTCCAGTCCGTACTCGGCCAGCGGCACGGTGGGCGAGATCTCGGACGGCGTCCGCTTGAGGTACAGGGCGATCCGGTCGGCGAGCCAGCTGCTCAGCGACTCGACGGTGTATGCGGTGTGCTCGTTGTTCGCGGTGCGGTCGGTCGCGGGAACAGGCATGGGGAAACTCCTCGGTGAAGGCGCGTCAGGTCCGGTCGGCCGGCGGTCAGCCCGCCAGCGGAGTGTCGTAGAGGTCGTAGCTTCGGCGTTCGTGGAAGCGCCGGAGCACTTCCTCGTGCACCCGGCCCTCGCACCCGGGCGGCAGGTCGGCCGGGCGCTGCCCGAGCCGGCGCGCCAGCCTGTGCAGTGCGGCGGCCACCCAGGCCGGGTCGGCCAGGAAGGGATCGTCACCGCCTTGTGCCCCGTGCCAGACGCCCAGGACGGACGCCGCCGCGAGGAACACCGCGTAGCGGTCGGCGAGCGCGAAGCTGGCGGGGCTGGCGAGGGCGGTGCGGTCCTGCGGGGAAAGGCTCAGGCTGTCCTCCTGGAGCTGGCGCAGCTGGTCCAGCATCCGCATGACGAGTGCCTGCACCGCGAGTTCCTCGGGGGAGCCGCTGGGCAGATCGTCGGCGATGGCGACGAGCGAGGCGCTCAGACTGTCCCGGCCGCTGGCCAGGGCGAGTCGCTCGAAGGGGATGCCGGGCAGCCCCTCCCGCGGGCGGAACAGACTCTGCGGGGCCTCGTCCCCCGAGAACCAGGCGCGCCGGGCCAGCCGGGACAGCTGCGGAATGATGGTGGCCTGGCAGGCCGCCGAGCCCGCGTGGCCGAGGCTCAGCACCGGCAGGTCGCGGACGTGCTTCTGGAAGAGGCCGAACTCTCCCTCACGCACGTAGAACCGCGCCCCGAGCACGATCGACAGGTCGTAGGTGACGTCGGTGAGCATCTTGGGCACCAGGTACTTCACCGCCGCCGCGTACACGCTGGTCTCGTCGGGCAGCAGATGCACCGCCCGGGTGCCGACCGTCGCCATGCTGTCGCAGATGAGCAGGTCGAGGAAGGCACCGCTGAGGGTGTCCGAGGCGTGCGGTATCTCCATCACCGAACGCCGGTACAGCTGACGCCCGAGGGCGAACCGCACCACCGTGCGCAGGCTCGTGTCGAGGGCGCCGACGGCCATGCTGGGCACCGCGCTGCGGGTGATCTGGAAGGAGCGCAGCGCCAGTTCCACGCCCTGGCCCCGGGCTCCGAGCAGGGTGCTGTCGGGCACCGGGCAGTCGGTGAAGTCCAGTCCGGACAGCCTGCAACCGCGCACTCCGACCGCGGTGTAGCGGGGCAGGACCGCGAAGCGCTCCGCGTCGAGCTGGTCCCGTTCGACCAGCAGCACCGAGTGACTGCGGCTGCCCGGACTGTCGTCGGTACGGCTGAACAGGGCGAAGGCGTCGGCCCGGTCCGCGTTGTTGATGACCTCCTTGCGGCCGTTCAGCCGGAAGCCGCCGGGCACGGGGTCGGCCCGGAACTCGTTGCGCACGAAGTCGTTGCCGTGCGGCAGCTCGTGGTAGGCGACGGAGATCTTGGATCCCCCCAGCAGCAGCTCCGCCACACGGCGGCGCTGCTCCTCGCTGCCGGCCGTCCACACGTTGGCGGCGGCCATGAAGGACGTGATGCCGTAGCCGAGGCCGAGCGCCACGTCGCGCCGGAACACCTGTCGCATCACGCGGACGAGCGTGTCGATCCGGTCCAGCCGCCCGCCGTGGGCGGTGGGCACGAACTCGGCGTTGAGGACCAGGTCGTCGAGGAGCCGCTCACCGGCGGCGGGCAGCTCTCCGGCCTCGTCGGCGGCCAGCAGCCCGGCGGCGCCGAGCGGATTGGCGGGGTCTTGGGGATCCCCGAAACCGCTCTCCAGTTCGGCGACCCTGGCCTGGATCGCGCTCTCCCGCGCCTGGTGCGCGGCCGGGTCGGTGGTGGGTGCGGTTCCGGCCGGGACTGACTCGCCGTGCAGCCCCTGGACCGCGGGATCACTCAGCATGACGTCCCTTCGTATGTCCGGGTGCCGCCGACGGCGGCCCGGGTGTCGGTGTGTGCGTGCGGTACGGCGTCCGGCGAACCGTCACCGCCGTCGGATACGTGGGAGGGCACGACGGCACCGCCGGACGTGCCGGGTGCCTCGGTGTGCCGGTCGGCGGCCCCGTGCAGAGAGAACGGGAACAGCGAGAACAGCTCGCCCGCGTCCCGTGCGGCCCGCAGCCACTCCAGCAGCCGAGGGTAGGTGTCGGGGTCCCCCGCGTCCGGCTCGCCCAGCCGCACCAGCAGCCGGTCGAGGACGGGCCACAGCCACACCCCGTCGCGCCACAGCGCTCCGGTGCGCCCCGCGTCCGCCGCCCGGTGGTTGTGCGCCCACAGGCCGAGGCAGGCGGCGCCGGCCAGGCACAGGCTGTACTGTCGGGCCACGTCGAAGGCGGCGGGCGGGACGTCGGAGACAACGGTGCGGTGGGCGTCCATCGCCTCGTGGACCCGGCCGGTCACCGCGAGCAGCCGCTCCGCCGCGCCCAACGCGCCCTTGAGTTCCGGCCGCTGTGCGGCCTCGGCGCGCAGCGCCGCCACCGACACCGGCAGCGTGGCCATGATGCCGCTGCCCCGCCGGGCCACCAGGGACAGCCGCGCCGGGTCCAGTGGGGGCAGCGGTGTGGTCAGGCCGAAGGCCCGGGCGGCGCCGGCCGTGTCGCCGCTGCCCCGCAGCCAGCCGCGGGACAGCGAACGGAACTGGTTGACCAGGGAGTTGAGGTTGACCAGGGTGTTGCCGTCGAAGAGGCCGACGATGCGGTGGTCACGGTCGACCTTCTGAAACATCCCCCGGGCGTGGACGTCCTTCAGGAAGGCCCGCGCCCCGAGCAGCCGGGTCAGCTCGCCGATCACGCCTTCGGTCCCGGTGGGCACCAGGTACTTGGTGACCGCGGCGACCACGCTCAGCTCGTCGGGGACGGTGTGCACGGAGCGGGCGGCGACCGTGGCCAGCGCCTCCCCGGCCAGCACGTCGGCCGCCGCCGAGGCGAGCACGTGCCGCGCCTGCGGCAGGTCGACCAGACGCCGTCCGAACATCTCGCGCCGCTCGGCGAAGTCCAGGGCGATGCTCAGCGCGTGATCGGCCGCGCCCAGCGACAGCGAGGCGCACATGGTGCGGGTGAGCTGGAGGGCCTTGAGCACGGTCTCGATGCCGGCGCCCTCGCCGCCGATCGCCGCGCCCGCGGGCACCGGGGCGTTGTCGAGGGCGATGCCGCTGATGTCGGCGCCCCGGATGCCATGGGTACGGATCTTGTCCAGGCAGCGGTATTCGGTGCCCGGGGCCAGCCGCCGTTTGTCGACCAGCAGCACGGTGAAGCCACGCGGGCCGCCGTCCTCGGTAGTGCGGGTGAGCACGGAGAGCAGGCTGCCCCGGGTGGCGTTGTTGATGAGCCACTTCTCGCCGCTGACGCGCCAGCCGCCCGCGCCGTCGGCCTCGCCCCGTACGTCCCCGGCGAGCAGGTCGCTGCCGTGGGCGCGTTCGGTGAGGGCCAGTGAGACCGGCACCCCGGCCCGGATGTCCGCGGCGAGGCTCCGGGCCTGTTCGGCGGTGCCGGAGATCCACACGCACACCCCGCCGAGGTAGGTCTTGCCGTGCCCGACGGCGACGGTCAGATCCCGGCGGGCCACCACCCGCATGACCTGCATGACGGTCTCGTAGTCGGTGAGCCTGCCGCCGTACTCGGCCGGGATGTAGAACTCCTGGAGGCCCCAGCCGGCCAGCACCCGGCAGATGTCGGCCGGGAACTCCTCGTTCTCGTCGAGTTCCAGGCTGCGGGCGTGGGAGAAGACCGTGCCGGGGTCCTCGGGATCGCCGAGCAGCGACTCCAGCTCCTGCGCGACGCGGTAGGGAGGGTGGTCCATGGCTCAGCCCACCGGAGCCATGGCCGGGTCGGCGGCCCGCGTACCCTGTGCGTCGTGCGCGTCCCCTCCGATGAGCGTGTGCACCGACGGGTCCAGCACGGCGTGCAGCGCGGTGACCGCTCCCTGAAGGAACAGCTTGCGCATCAGGGTCCGCTGGATCTTGCCGCTGGTGGTCCTGCGCACGGTGCCGGGGCGGACCAGCAGCACGTTGCCGGCCGGCACGGCGAACTCCATGCCGATGTGCCGCTGGATGCCGGTGGCGGTGCTCTTCAGATCCGCGCCCGCCGCGGCGGCCCGGATCTCGTGGATCACCACCAGGTGCTCCTGGCCGCCGTTGTCGACGGCGAAGACGGCTCCGGCACCGATCGCGGGGTCCAGGGCGCGTACCGCGCTCTCCACATCGTACGGATAGATGTTGCGGCCGTTGATCAGGACCATCTCCTTCAGACGGCCGGTCACGAAGAGCTCCCCGCCGCCCAGGACGCCCATGTCGCCGGTGCGCAGCCAGGTGCCCAGCTCCTCCTGGCCCGCGATCCGGGCGCCGAAGATCTCCGCGTTCACCTCAGGCCGCTCCCAGTAGCCGGAGGCCACGCTGGCGCCGCGCACCCAGATCTCCCCGACCCGACCCTCGGGCCGCTCAACGTGGGTCTCGGGGTCGACGATCCGCACCTCGAAGTCCTCGGCCAGCGCGACACCGCTGCTGACCAGGGTCCGTCGCGGAGCGCCCAGGTACGGGCCCTCCAAGGTGCCCTGCTCCAGTCCGGCCGCGTCCACCTCGCGCAGCAGCGCGCTGCGGGTCTTGGGAGTACCGGTCACCAGCAGGGTGGTCTCGGCCATGCCGTAGCAGGGGAACATGGTCTCGGGCCGGAACCCGTACGGCCCGAACCGCTCGGTGAACGCCTTCAGGGTCTCGGCCCTGACCGGTTCGGCGCCGTTGCAGGCGGTCCGCCACGACGACAGGTCCAGGCCCTCCAGTTGCGCGTCGGTGACCCGGCGGACGCACAGGTCGTACGCGAAGTTGGGGCCGCCGCTGGCGTTCACGCCGTATTCGCTGACCAGTTCCAGCCAGCGGGCGGGCTTGCGCAGGAACGACACCGGGGGGATCAGCACGCTCGTGGTGCCAAGCCACAGCGGCTGGAGTATGTGCCCGATCAGCCCCATGTCGTGGTAGAAGGGCAGCCAGCCGCCGATCATCGTGTCGGGGGTGTTGCCGGTGGAGCGGGCGATGGCCGCCTCGTTGGCGAGCAGGTCGCCGTGCGAGATCATCACGCCCTTGGGCGCGCTGGTGGAGCCCGAGGTGTACTGCAGGAAGGCCAGGTGCTCCGCGCCCAGCCGCGGGTCGCGCCAGGCAGCCGTGTCACCGACCGGCCCCTGGTCGGTGGGCAGGCAGACCACGTCGGAGAAGCCCTCGGCCGCCAGCCACGCCTCCACCTCCGGGGCGTGCTCGGCGAGGGTCAGTACGGCACCGACCCGGGCGTCGCGGACGATCCCGGACACCCGTCGGAAGTGCTGGCCCTGCTCGGAGGGCAGCGGAGCGGGCACCGCGACGGCCCCCGCGTAGAGGCAGCCCACGAACGCCTTGACGAAGTCCAGACCCGACGGGTAGAGCAGCAGGACCTGATGCCCCGCCAGGCCCCGTTCCTGCAGCCAGGACGCGATGTCCTTGGCCGCGCGGTCCAGCTCCCGGTACGGCAGCCGCTCGGGCTCCTTGCCCCGTACTCCGTCCGCGAGGAACACGAACGCGTCCGCGTCGCCCCGTTCGTCCGACCGCGTCAGCAGGAGCTCCGTGAATGAACCGAATTCCGCCACCGTCTTTCCCCTCGCCTCGAAAGCCTCGTATCGCGTTGAAACCGGCTGAACCGTCTGCCTGTCGGCTCCGTCGTGCCGATCGTCGGGTCCGCCTCTAAAGCCCCTCTTGCGGCCGACGTCACTCTCGTCTGCCGGGGCCGTCCTCCAGCCGACCGTGCCCCTCCAGTTGTGCCCACAGCTCCCGTTCACGCGGGGAGAGCGGCACACCGGCGTCCAGTCGCTCCGGATGGGCGGACGGCGGTTCGTCGAGCGGGAGCACACCGCCCGGGGCCTTGGGATCCGCGTCGCCGAGCCACCACCGCTTCGACTGCTCGACGGATGCCGGCGGAACCATGCCGAAGATGACGGCGAGCGCACCGAAGCCGTCCACGAAGAACGTGACGACACTCCGCCATGCCCTCCGCGCCGCCCGGCGCACGGTCCACCACCACATGCCGGGCAGCGCCGCCACGCCGCCCGCCTCAGCACGGACGCCGGCCGAAGTCCGCCGTGAGACGGACGTGCGCCGGCGGCGTGGGAAGCTGCTCCTCGGTCAGGTCGTGCCGGAACGACACGGTGCCGTCCGCGTCCTCGCCCGTCTCGGCGAAGCCCACGGACGGGTACAGGCCGCGCACCCGGTGGTTCTTGGCCGTCGGGCGGTAGCGGGCGTACACGGCGCCCGCGGCGCGGTCCCGGGCCTCGCGCAGCACGGCGGCCAGGCATGCCTGCTCGATACCGCGGGCGAACACCCGGCAGCTCAGCAGCATGTTGTCGATGTGCCAGCCGCCGTCCGCCCCGCCGTCCGCGTCGACGCCGCTCATCAGGACCGCTCCCACCAGTCCGTTGTCCCCGAACCGGTCCGCGGAGCGGATCGCCAGCACCAGCCCGTCGGAGGAGTCGTGCAGGGCCCGCACATCGGCCTGCTGGAGACGCTCGGTCGTAAGATTGAACTGGTTGGTACGCAGCGTCACCTGCGAGACCCGAGCGATCTCGTGGTCGCGTACGGGCGAGAGGGTGATCTCGACACCCAGGTCCGCGAGGTACTCCTCCAGGGAACCGGCGCTCTCCAGGAGGTCCTGGCGGGCCACCTCGGTGCGGTACTGCGTCGCCCGGGCACGGTCCTCGGACGTCAGCTCCCGCACGTCGAACCAGCCGTCGGCGAGCAGCCGTTCGATGTGCAGGGCGGGTTCCTCGTCGAGCCGGACCACGGCGACGCCGGGCAGACTGCGGGACACCAGACCGCACTCGAACGGCGAGTCGTCGGCGAAGACGAAGCTGTCCACACCGAGATTGAGCCGCTGAGCGATCTCCAGCAGGTTCCGGTCCTTGGGCTCCCAGTTGGCGGTGACCTGGACGAAGTCGGCCTCCCGCAGGGCCATGTCGGGGTGCTCGCGCAGCACGTCGCGGACCGGCTCGATGTCGTTCTTGCTGCACACCGCGAGTAGCACGCCCTGGGCGCCGATCTGGGCGACGGCCTTCTGGAACCGGCCGAACGACTCCCCCCGGTAGGTGCTGGCGGCGGCGATGCCGTCCGGGCCGTCGTCGCCGAGGATGCCGTCCCACAGGGTGTTGTCCAGGTCGACCACCAGCACCTTCTTGGTGCGCCCGCGCAGGGCCCGGGCCAGGTGGCCGACCTCGCGGGCGTAGCCGGCCAGGAGTTCCTCGCCGAACTGCACCTTGGCGTAGGTGGCGAGCCGCGGCTCGTTGACCGGGCCGCTGGACGCGACCAGCGGATCGAGGTCCACGACGTGGACGCGCTCGTGCACGGCGGCCAGCCTCAGCAGCCCCGCGTTGAACTCCCGCCAGATCACCCCGAGCCGGGCCCTGGACCGGGCGTCGACCAGGCGTCGCAGTTGGCTGCGCAGCAGGGGCACGGTGTTGAGCACCAGGGTGCCGCTGCCGCGCGCGACATAGCGCTCCACGAGCGAGCTGATCAGGTTCAGCTTCCCGGCGGTGGCGCGCTGTACGTCCTCCACCCGCCAGGGGTGTGGGAGTTCCGCGAAGACGATCTCGGCGTCCAGCACGCACAGCGCCAGATCGGCGCCGGAGGCGTACACGTCGCTGCCGGTGTTGTGGAGATCGCGGCGCCACGAGTCATAGTCACCCTCGTGCAGCTTCAACAGCATGCCGTGACGGGCGAGTTCGGCGGTCAGCGGGGCCGTGAGCCCGTTCAGGGTGGAATGGCCGGTGACCGCGACGGTGATCGTCTCGGTGCCGGGGTGCTCGCGCAGCACCTCCTCCCGGTCCAGTCGGGAAAGCAGTTGCCCGGCACGCGCCAGGTCCGGCGCCGGCGGCCCGGCGGGGGCCCCCGCCGCAGCCAGTTCGGAAAGCAGACCGGGCACCTCGTCGTACGCGTCGGCAAGGCGTCCTTCGGCATGGAGGGCGCGCAGCCGGTCCAGCGGTCCGGTCCGCTCGCCCACGGTGGTGCTCACAACCGTGGCCATGGTGTCTCCATTCACTGAATCGCGCGTCGCTCGGCGTTTCGCGGGAGGTCCGCGACGCCGATGCGGCCCGCACCCCGTCCCGGGCGCGGGCCCACCACCGCTAACGGTGGCCGGACGGAGCCTGCCGAGTCCGTCTTAAGGCGCCCTTGAGTGAGCGGGGCAAACCCCAAAGCGTGTTGCAGAAGGATGCGAGCAAGCCATGTCCCGTGTGTGGCTGGGACGTTGAGGGCCGAGCGGGTGTGGGTGGCGGCGTTCACGGGGCTGCGGGCGGGGGTGTCCGTGGTGTCTGCCGCCGGCCGAGTGGGTGCTGCCGGAATGGCCGTGTACTGCAGGGCGAATCTCACGATGCGGCAGTTCGCGCCGTTGTCCGGTGCCTCCCCTGTCCGGTGCCTCCCGGCCACGGTCTGCCGGGGGATCCAGCGGCTTGGCCCGCTGCTCGCGCTGGAACCAATGCGGCTCGCAGGAGGCGGTCGCACGGTTGTGGATCGCGGACGGCACCCTCATCCCGGTCCGTGACCGAAAGGTCGGTGAGTGCCTCGGGCCAGAGCCCCAACGCCCAGTCGGATGCCGCGGCCTTCCGCCAACCGACCGAGCCGGCGGCGACGCTCACCTCCGACTACGCGGACGTACACGGGCACCCTCGGCACCACGCCATCACCAGCGCGGTCTGCACCGTGCCGCTGAGCAGGATCAGGGTGCCCGACTCCATGGCATCCGGCGTGCGCAGCGCGACCAGTTCGGAGAAGCACGATCGCCACGTCACCCGACGCGCGTCTTCGGAAGATGTACGGACATCGTCATGATGAGCGAATCTCCGCATTTCACAGGGGGTGCGTCACGACCAGCCCTTGATTGCGGCTCCTGCCGGGGGCGCTTCGCTGCACTCTGCATTTCCGCAGGCCAAGCTGGCTATCTCGCCTTCCGATGCCCCTTCCTGGACTCTTCATGTCCACCCGACATCACCGCAGGTAGATGCGGCTTTCCACGCACTTTGGCGACCCGCAGGTTCGAGTCGGTGGGGGTCAACCGTTGCAAGCGCCCCATCACGCTCAGTCAAGTTGGCTGGTCAGATAGATCGAGGAACAGGCTTACGGTGTGCCCCGACGCGGCCACGCTCCTGTGCCCGCGCACCGGAAGCGACCATCGCCGGCGGTCAGGAGTGCGGCATGGGAAAGGTGTTCAACCGCTCCACCGCGAGCGGCGTCCGCCGCCAGCCAAGGGTGACGCCTTGGTCCTGTATGCGGCGGCCGCCGAAGTACGGACAGCAGGCCGGTGCCGTGCCGATCAACCCCGGCACGATGACGCGAACGACGCGCATTCCCGCAGTCCTGGCCTGCCGTGTGGTCAGGTCCGCGTACAGCACCTCGTGGCCCGCCGCCTCGCCCCCCGCGCGCAGCGTCTCGAACGTACCGCCCGGTACCCGGGGCACCTGTGTCCATGAACCCCGGGGGCCGCGGCCGATCCACTCCATGGCGCGGTCGCCGGCCCGGCGGTCGAGATACAGCTGCTGGTGGCACAGGAGCTCGGCGGTGTCCCGTCCGTCTGCGCGGTACTCGTCCAGACAGGCCCGGTCCTGCCGCCACGCCTTCAGCGGGTCGCGCCGGTCGGTGAATCCCTGGGCGATGCGGGCCACGGCCGCCGGATCGTCGAGGGCACGGCAGGTCAGCTGGAGACCGAACGCCTCCGCCAGGGCCTTCAGCGCGGCCTCCTCGGGATCGGCACGCGCCGCGAAGCCGATAGCGAGCCACCCTTCGGCGCGGGTACGGACACAGGCGGCTAGGACCGGGATGCCGAACTCGTTGTCGATGTGCGTCAGCGTCACCTCGTACACGTCGAGCACCGGACCGAGCAGGGCACGGACGCGGGAGGTGAGTGGCAACCGGGGCAAGGACGCCGAGTTGGCGCACCACACGGCGGCGGCGTCCCGTTCGACGACCTCCTCCAAGCCGGCCAGAAGAGCCTGTTCCAGACTCGTTCCGGCGGCTATCCCGACCACGGCGGGGAAGGCGTACAACTGCTCCGGCTGTCCCTTCGGCACGCGCGGCCAGGCCGTGTGCACCAGGAACGCCGACAATGGATCTCCGCCTGATGGGTGAGGGACCGCACAGGCCTCCAGTGAACCGGCGAGGTCGGCAGGAACGGCCGGAAGGAGTGAACGCCGTCCGCATACTGCCGGGACGAGTACAGGGTGAGGCGCTCCGGTGCGAGCGCGCGCACTCCCTCCCGGGTGAGCTGGGTGTGGCTGCCGTACCGCACCGGGTCGGCGGCCGGCGACACGGTGCCGCTGAACCGCTCAACGGCCTCACCCCATGCGGCCGCGCGGGCCTGGTCTGCGTCGGTCCACGACATGCCGAACGCCTGACGGTCGGACTGCCAAGGAACCTCCGCCGTCAGGTCCGCCGGGTCGGCGACCGCCAGGTGCAGGGAGAGCGGAGTGCCGCGCAGTCCCCTGAAGGAGCGGATGCGGGTAACGATGCCCTCGTAAGGGCCGTCCGGCCCCGGCACGGGGCGGTTGAGCATGCCCCGGCCGGCTGCCGGACGGTGATGAGCTGTGACCATCAGGCGCGGCCATCGGGTCGGCCGCGGACACGACGAAGTCCGCCGTCCGCCCGGGGAACCCGGGGGACGGCGGACTGGGTTGGAGGCGGCGACGGGGGATTCACCACTCCTCCAGGAAAGAGCCGGCGCACGTCGGGGGACGATCGGCACCGGTCCGCGGCATACCGGCCCGCGCCGGCGACGGGTCAGGCGTCCCGGCGGGCACCACGCCACAGCAGCGGGATGAGCACGACGCCCACCGTGGTGTGGACGAGCGCCAGCGCGGCCTTGGAGCCGCCGGTGGTGTCGGCGGAGAAGACCATCGCATACGAGGCGAGCAGGACGACCGTGGCGACGACGACCCAGATCGTGGCGGCCTTGGCGGGCGCGAACTTCTCCAGCGCGGCCAGCAGGCCCCAGCCGAGCAGCGCGGAGATCAGCGCGAACACGGCGACGAGGCCCACGTTGACCTCCATCGGGTCCTTGCCGTCGCCCTGGGCGACCTCGTAGTCGGCCCCGAAAGCCTTGCCCAGGGCCCAGACGAGTACGGCGGCGACAGTCGCGGCGCCGACCGCGATCGCCCGGGGCTTCACCCTCGATGCGGCCTCGGAGGGGGCGGCCGTGGTGTGAGACGTCATGACGTAACTCCTTCAATGGGGACGGGACTTCACCGCTGGCGGCCTGGGCGGAGCCGTAGGTGGACACGTACCGGGCGACCTCACCAGTGCCCATCGAGAATCCGACCAGGACAGCGTCCCGCAGGTCGAGGATCTCCATCACGGTGTTCAGGTCGGTGATCACGCGGTAGCCCGCGTCGAGCAGCACGGCACTCTGCCGCTCCCAGGAGTGGCCGTCGCGCGGGAAGCCGTGGATGAGGACGACCGGCTGACGGTACAGCCGGGCACTGCGTCCAGTTTTCAATGTTCACAAATATCTGAACGTTCGATACGATCGATCCATGCAGATCGAAGTAGGCGCACTCTACCTGGAGCCCGAGCTCGTCACCGTCGTCGCCCTTGCCGCGGTGCTCGGTGACGCGCTCCTGCCGTTCCTGCCCAGCGGCAGTCTGGTGATCGCCGCTTCGCTGCTCGCCCTGGATCACGGCATGGCCCCCTTGGCGCTGGTGCTCGCGGTGGCGGTGGCCTCGTTCCTCGGCGACCTGGCCCTGGTCGCGCTGGTCGGCAGCGGTTCCGGCCGGGCCGACGCGCTGCTCGCCCGGCACGCGGGGGTGGCCTCGACCACGCGGTGGCTGCAGAACACCCTGGACGGACAGCTCGGGCGTATGACGGTGGCCGCACGCTTCGTGCCCGCCGGACGAACCGTCCTCGGCATGGCACTCGGCTCCACGCCCGCGGTGCGGGCACGTTATCTGAGCTGGTCGGCGGTGGGCAGCCTCGTGTGGGCCTGCTACCTCGTCGGACTCGGAGCGCTCAACGGCCTCTGGTTCGAGGCTCGTTGGGTCGGCTTCGCCGTCTCTACGGCCGCCGCTGTCACCATCAGTACCTGCCTGGCCCGTGCGGTCCGGCAGCGCTCTGCGGCCACCGGGCGGCCGAGCCTGTCACCGCGGCCCGGACGCCCGGACGACACCCCGTGCCGCGTCGCCGCCGAAGCGCTGGGCGAGCTGCCTGGGGCCGGCGTCCCCGCTCCGCGGCCTGCCGTTCCCCCGCGAGCGGTGCGCCCCCTCCTCCAAGAGGTGCCGGAGCAGCGGGTCGGATGCCGGCACCGCCGGTTCCGCCCCGCGTCGGCTGCCGTCGATGTCGATGTCGCGCGGAAGCGGCCGCGGGGAGACACCCTCGGCCCATTCCCCCGTCACCAGCCGGTCCGTGCAAACCCGTTGACGGCGCAGGACCCCGTGGGAGGCGATCCACCCGTCACCCGCGCTCACCCGGGCCGGGACCGGCACGACCAGAAGCGATGCCCCGAGGCCCGACCACAGCACGGCCCGGGCGGGGCTCAGTCCGCTACGGCCCTCGCCCTGGTCAGTGCAGGATCAGCATCGCCGACGTCAGCACCGTCGGCGGCAGCACCGTCGGCGGCAGCACCGCGCATGCCGCGGCGCGATGTGCGGCGCGGCGGCCACCAGCCATGTACGCAGCCATACACGCGTACCGTCGTCGCGTCCTGACCGGCTCCGCGCCTCTCCCGCACCTGGTCGCACCGCTCATCCCAGTTGCCGTCCATCTCGGCGGTGCCCACCCAGGCCGCGCGTGCTCACGGCAAGCCTCCCCTGCGCCAAGGGCACGGCAAGCCCCTTCCGCTGAACCGCTGTTGCGGATTCCCTTACGCGCTCCTGGTACGGCGCTGACGAAGCGCTGACAAAGACTTTCCGCAGAGCTGTCCCCCTGCTGCCCGACGCCTGGCCGACCGTTTCCGTTCCGGCGTCGATGCTGATGCCAGGCACCGGAGAAGGAGAAGAAGAAGGAAGAGGAGGGGGAGCGCGTGAAGAAGGTCCATTTCGACGGCACGCACCGCGTCCGACGCCTGGAGGAGACCTGGGCGGTCGTCGACGGTCTGCGGGACGCGTTCGGGGTCACGCGGGTCGCCGATGTCACCGGGCTGGACATCCTGGGTGTGCCGGTGGTGATGGCGGTGCGCCCGGCGGCCAGGACCCTCACGGTTTCGCCGGGCAAGGGCACGTCCCTGCTGTCGGCACGCATCTCCGCGGTCATGAAGTGCGTGGAGCTGTGGCACGCCGAGTACGCCTGCCCGGCCCCCGAGGTGAAACGCACGGCCGCGTGTGAGCTGGACCTGCCGTACGACGTAACGGATCTGCGGCAGCGTCACGGCAGCCTGCTGAGTGAGCGCACCCCGCTCGACTGGGTCGTCGGCGTCGACGCCCTGAGCGGTGCGCGGACTCCGGTGCCCCGTACGTACGTCGGAGTCGACCACCAGGTCTCCGGATCGTGGCAGCCGCCGCTGCTGCACGGCTCGGCCGACGGCCTGGCCGGCGGCAACAGTTACGACGAGGCGGTGACGCACGCGTTGTACGAGGTGATCGAGCGGGACTGTACGGCGACGATCGGGGCGGTTCCCGTCCGCGAGCGGCGGTATGTGGATCCGTCGAGCGTCGACGATCCGGTGTGCGCGGCGGTGCTCGGGCGGATCGCCGACGCGGGCGCCTGGACCGGGATCGTGGAGGTGCCCAACCGGTGGGGCCTGCCGTGCTTCGTGACCTGCGTCTGGTCGGAGGACTTCCCGGCGCCGGCCGTCGGCTCCGGGGTGCACGGTTCTCCGGCTGTGGCGCTCAGCCGCGCCCTGACGGCGTCGGCGGAGAGCAGGCTCACCGCGATCGCGGGCAGCCGCGACGATCTGGCCGCCGTGCCCTTCGCCGGCGGGCCGCCTGCCGTCGGCCGTCCGCCCGTGGCCGAAGGGGAGATCGTCCCGTGGGCGGAAGTCGGCGGTCCGGTCCGCGAGTTCGCCGAGGACACGGACGAGACGCGCTGGCTCGCGGACGAGGTGCGCAAGGTGACCGGCTGCCCGCCCGTCGTCGTCGACCTCAGTACCGAGAGTGACCTCAGCGTGGTCAAGGTCGTCGCCGCGGGGCTGGAGTTGGATGGCCGGCACGAGATGGCCCGGCCCTTCGGCGTGCCGTCGCCCTCCCCCACCCCCGGGGAGCCGTCGTGACCACCCATGTGTTCGTCGGGCCCACTCTCCCCGCCGAGGACGTGCTGACCGCCGTCCCCCACGCCGTGGTGCACCGGCCGGTTCGGCACGGCGACCTGCTCGCCCTGGACGCCGGTGGGGGCGACACCCTCGTGATCATCGACGGGGCGTTCCACCGGGCCGCTCCGGTCCGGCACAAGGAGATCATCGATGTGCTGGCGCGGGGTGCGCGCGTCATCGGCGCCGCCGGCATGGGGGCCCTGCGGGCCGCGGAACTGTGGCGGTACGGCATGGAGGGCGTGGGGCTGGTATTCGACATGTACGCGCAGGGCAGGCTCAGCGCCGATGACGAGATCGCGGTCGGTCAGCTGCTGCCGTCCGGTGACCGCCACCGGGTGACCGTTCCGCTGGTCGATGTGCGGTGGACGGTCTCGAACGCGGTGTCCGAGGACGTGCTCACCGGACCCGACGGTGACGTACTGCTGGACGCGGCCCGCGGCCTGCACTACACGGAGCGGACCTGGCCGGCGATCGTGCGTGCCACGCGCCGGCTCCGCCGGGAGTCGGGCCGGGCGGCCGAGGCCGTACGGGAGTTCGCGGAGCGCCACCCGGAACTGTCCGGCCTCGGGCGCCGCGACGCGCTGCTGGCCCTGTCCCGCAGCTCGGCGCCCCGGGACCACGATGCGGCCTCCTCCCTCGTCCCGGCTTGGCTGGTGCCGCGCACGATGTACCTGGAGCGGTGGCGCGGTACCTTCCACCCCGCGGTACGCGGCAGGCACGCGTCCTCCGTCTCCGACCTCGACGTCCTGCGTTTCCAGCAGCTGTACGCCCCGGACTTCCCCACCCGCTACCGCCGGTTCGCGCTGACCCGGATCGCCGAGGACCGTCAGGACCGTACGGTCTCGGAGGACCACGGCCTGGTCCACGCCGCGCTGCGGGCGGCCGGTGAGCGCGGGATCACTGCGGCAGGGCTGTCACCGGGGGCGTGGGCGTACTGGCTGACGCCCGGGGAGCGGCGCGAAAGCAGCGTGGAGCGCCGTCTGCTGAAGGTTCTGGTGCGCTCGTTCCGGAGTGCGCCCGGGGCGGCCCCGTTCCACGGCGTTCCCGCCGGCCTGCGTGACACGGACGCGGCCTGGGAGTCGAGCGCGGACGCCGTGGCCGCGGCGGACCGGCTCAACGAGCGGATGGCACGCACCGAAGCGGGCCGCACACCCCGTCATCGTCATCTGCCGGACTCCGTGGTCCGCGAACACCTGATGGAGCGCTGGCAGGCCGCGGAACCGGCCTCGCTGGAGGCCGTGGCCCGTGACCGGGGGTTCGTTTCCCTCACCGAGGCCGAGGACGCCGCCAGGCGGTTCGTGCTGCTGCACCGGGTTCGGGGGCGGCGCCGGGCCACGGCCGGCTGACGTATCGCCGGCACCTCGCCTCAGGCGTCACGGCGCACACCGCGACCACCCTGCTCCTCCTCCCACCTCTTCCACAGCAGTGGCATCTCCCTGGCGAGCCACGCGTAGAAGTCGTGCATGGTCTGCAGTCGCTCCTTGCGCCGCTCCGGGGCTCCTTCCAGGATGCGCAGGCCCTGCTCCGTGATGTCGACGAACGACTGGTAGTGCTCGGCCTGGCTCTTGGCCAAGGCGGGCCAGACGCCTTCCTTGATGCGGTAGTAGTCCCGTCGCTCACCCGGCCGCGAGATCCTCTCCACCATGCCGCTGGGGACCAGGAAGCGGGTCGCGGCACTGACGGACCCCTTGCTGGCCTGGAGCACCTCGACCAGATCACCGGCCGTCTGCTCCGCCGGGTCGCAGATCAGCAGCCAGGCGAGCACCCTTCCGGCCATACGGAACAGCCCTTGCCGCTCAAGGCTGATCGCGGCCTCCTCGACGAAGGCGAGTTCTTCCTCGGTGGCAGTCGGCCTGCCCTGTACGCTCCGTTCCATTTGTTCAGGATACACCGAACATCAAGTACCGGCCGATCGGCCGAGGTGTTCCCCTCCCCATTGCGGTGTGCATCGCGGTCTGGTCCCTGTGGAACAGGCGCCGCCCCGTTCTGGCAGCGTTCATCACGTTCTTCCTCTGCGGCAGCCTGATCGACCTGCTGCTCCTGGCCGACCTCTCGTGGATCGCGAGCGTCCCGTCCCTCGCGGTGGCGGTCGTCCTGTGCGCCTACGGCTCATCCCTGATCATCATGAGCGGCATCGGCATCCGCGCGATGGACCTGATCGTGATCTCCATGACCCAACGCTGGGGATGGCCGTTCTGGGCGGCGAAGGTCGGCATCGAGGCCGTGCTGCTCGGGCTCGGGTACCTCCTCGGAGGCCCCGTCGGCGTCGGCACTCTGTGCTTCCTGGTCTTCGTCGACGGCCTGATCCAGCCCTTCATGACCCTCAACCACCGGGCCCTGCGCATGACGAACCACGGTCTGGCGGAGCCCGCGACGACGAAGCCGGTGCGGGTGTCCGCCTGACGAACAGCACCTCGGCGCGGGGGGGGGGGGGGGGCGGGCCCCGGCGGGGGAGGGGCGCGCCCCCCCCCCCCCCCCCAATAGGGGGGGCGCGGGGGGCGG
>NZ_JBSFUU010000115.1:0-23007 GCF_053591955.1 Streptomyces sp. NPDC002845
AGTTCTACCGGGGCTCCGCTTCTTACGTCCCGAGTCACCGCAGATCAGCGCGTACTTGTCAGCGCCTCCGAAGCCGTAACTTCACGGCCTTGCCCCAAAGGGGCGCGGGGCTGTATCGATGTGCGGCTCCGCCGCGTGGGCACGACCAGCCCCCACCGGCCCGCAGGTTCATCACCGCACTTCCAGCAGAGCGCTTAGAACAGGCTCAGCAACGCCTCCGCCGGATCCGTGAGCCCGTTCTCTCCGTCCGGTAGCGGTAGTTCGAACCACACCGTCTTGCCGCGCGGTGTCCGCCGTGAGCCCCAGCCCGCCGACAGCAGGCCGACGAGTTGCAGCCCTCGGCCGCCCTCGTCCGTGTCGCGGGCCCGGCGGCGGCGCGGCTGGACCAGGCCCGCGTCCCAGACCTCGCAGACCAGGGTGCGGTCGAGGAGGAGCCGGAGCCGGATCTCGCCCTCGCCGTACCGCAGGGCGTTGGTGACGAGTTCGCTGACCAGCAGCTCGGCCGTGTCGACCAGGGGCTCCAGGTCCCAGCTCAGCAGCTGGCCGCGGGCGTACTCGCGGGCGCGGCCCACGCTGCGGGGCTCTCTCGGGAGGGTCCAGTCGCCGACGGAGTCGGAGGGCAGGCCCTGGACACGTGCCATCAGCAACGCGATGTCGTCCTCGCCGTGGTGTGTGTCGAGGGTGTTGAGGACGTGGTCGCAGACGTCCTCCAGGGACCGGGACGTGTCGGAGCGCAGTGCCGTCGCCACGGGGTGGCGGCCGGGTGACAGGTGGGCGGGGTCCGTCAGGGCGCCGACGAACGCCTGGAGGCCCTCGTCGAGCGGGTGGTCGCGGGATTCGACCAGGCCATCCGTGTAGAGGGCGAGGAGGGCGCCCTCCGGCAGCTCGACCTCCACCTCCTCGAACGGTTCGCCGCCGACCCCGAGCGGCATGCCCGGCGGCACGTCGAGCATCAGCGCGCTCTCACCGGGTTCGACCAGGACGGGCGGCAGGTGTCCGGCGTTGGCGAAGGTGCACCGGCGCGTCACCGAGTCGTAGACCGCGTACACGCACGTCGCGAGGTACACCTCGGAGAGGTCGGCGTCGCGGGGCTGGCGGGCGGTGCGGGAGGCCTGCTGGATGCCGCCGGGGGTGCCGAGGCCGCTGGCGATCTCGTCCAGGGCGGAGAGGACCTCGGCGGGTTCGAGGTCGAGCAGGGCCAAGGTGCGGACGGCCGTGCGGAGTTCGCCCATCGCCACCGCCGCGCGCAGCCCTCGGCCCATGACGTCGCCGACGACCAACGCGGTGCGGTGGCCGGGGAGTTCGATGACGTCGAACCAGTCGCCGCCGACCTCGGTGGCCGCGTTGCCGGGCAGGTAACGGCACGCGATGTCCAGGCCGGAGGCCTCGGGGTCGCCGGGGGGCAGGAGCGAGCGTTGCAGTATCAGGGCGCGCTCGTGCTCGCGGCGGTACAGGCGGGCGTTGTCGATGCAGACGGCGGCGCGGGAGGCCAGTTCCATGGCGAGGGAGCGGTCGCGTTCGCCGAACGGCTCGCTGCCCTTCGTACGCGAGAACTGGACAAGTCCTACGACGGTGTCGTGCGCGACCATCGGGACCGCCAGCGTGGACTGGATGAGGCCGTTGTCCTCGGCGGGGACGTGCTGGGGGCGGGCGGTGCGCAGGGCGTCCGCGCAGGAGGAGTTGAAGGCGTAGTGGTGGACGGCGCCGACGGCGACGGGGGCCGGTCCGCCGACGAAGGGCGCGTCGGAGACCGCGGAGGCGAAGGCGACACGGCGGAGTTCGGCGCTGCCGTCGGCGAGGCCGGGCGGGGTCTCGTCGCCGACCAGGAGGCCCTGGTAGAGGTCGACGGTGGCGAGGTCGCAGAAGCCGGGGACGACGACGTCGAGGAGTTCGCGGGCGGTGGTCTCCAGGTCCAGGGAGTTGCCGATGCGGGCGCCGGCCTCGTTCAGAAGGGCGAGATTGCGCCGGGCGGCGGCGGCTTCGCGGGCGGCGGCGCGGCGGGCCGTGACATCGACTCCGAGCCAGGCGATGCCGATGGGGCGGCCGGTGCCGCTGTGCACGCGGTAGAGGTTGATGGACCAGTGGCGGCGCTCGTCGCTGCCGGGCACGGAGCCGATGACGTGCATGTCCGTGATGGAGTCGCCGGTCTCCAGGACCCGGCGCAGGGTGGCGGTGACCCGCTCGGCCTCCGGGGAGGGCAGATAGTCGTGGACCCCGCGGCCGCGGTGGTCGTCGGGCCGGCCGCCGAAGAGGGAGGCGATGCGCTGGTTGGCGCGCCGTACCCGCAGGTCGGTGTCGATCAGCAGGAAGCCGAACGGAGATTGGCCGAACATCGCCTCCGAGGCGGCGAGGTCGGTCTCGATCCGGCGCAGGGTGCGGACGTCCACGACCGTGCATACGGCGGCCCGTTCGCCGTCCTCCGTAGTGGTGGGCATCACATAGACCTCGGCGAGCCCTTCTGTCCCCTCCGGCCCCGGAGTACGGAAGGGGACGACTCCCGTCCACTCCCGGCCGTCGAGAATCTCGGCCATCTTGCGCTGGCCCCGTTCCCGCAGGTCCGGGTCGATGAACGCGGCGATGGGGTCCATGCCGACGGCCCGTTCGGCGGGGATGCCGAAGAGCTGCTCGGCGCGCAGACTCCACTGGTCGACGAGACCGTCGGGGCCGATCGAGAAAGAGGCGACCTTGATGTAGTCGTACATGGAGCCGGGCGGGCTGTTCTGCCACATCGGGTCACCGCCCGACTCGCCCGACTCGGCCGCGGCGCGGGCTGCTTCGACCGTGCCGCCGGGCCGGCCACCTGCCCCTGCGAGTACGTCACCTGTCCCGGCGAGCACGTCACCTGTCCCTGCGAGTACGTCACTGGCCTCGCGGGGCGCGTCAACGGGCTCGCCGTCGTGCGGGTTTCTTCTCGCGTCGGCGGCTGCGCGGTCCGTCGCCCGGCCCGGCGTGTTCCTACGGTCCGTCATGTTGCCTGTGGTTGCGCCCGTTGTGTCGCGTGCGGCCCCGCGCTGGGGCACGCCCACGCCGAAACCGCGCGTGGCCTCGGCCTCCGCGCGATCCGACGGGTCCTCGGACTCCGTGGCCTTCGCTGGTATCTCGCTCACGCGAACCGTCCCCTCCAGCTCACCGCGTCCGGCTTCGGTCACCGGGGGCGGCTGCCCGCAGTATCCAGCACTACGGCGCCGCACGACACGGTGTTCACGATCACAGCACGGTCCCGATGGTTTTTGGACCGGCCGGGACATACTCCCAGTCTTCTAACCAGGTGACGCCCCATCGAATCAAAGAGTCCGGCCAGCGGTACTGGCTGGAACCGGACGGCCACCGTCTTGAATCGCGCGGCCACCGTGCGCCCCGGGGAGTCGCCCCCTCGGCCGGGCCGTACGCCGTGGGCCTCCGGCCGTGCATCAGGAGCCTTCCGCCGTACCCCGGGAAAGCCGCTCAGCCGGGAACCGCCAGTTCGAACCAGACCGTCTTGCCGGCCACTCCCGGCCGGGTACCCCAGGCGCGGGAGGAGCAGGCCACCAACTGGAGGCCGCGGCCGCTCTCGTCGTCGGGACGGGCGGCTCGTTCGCGGGGTGGGTCCGGCAGGGGGTCGGAGACTTCTGCCAGGAGAACGCCCATGGGGCCGGAGGGGCGCACGAGGCGTACGCCGATGGGGCCTGTGGCGTGCCGGAGGGAGTTGGTGACCAGTTCGCTGACCAGGAGCGCGGTGATGTCACCGAGGGAGTCGAGGCCCCAGGCCCGTAGTTGGGTGCGGACGGCGGTACGGGCGGCGCGGGCGGCTCCGGGTTCGGCAGGGAAGGTCCACTCGGCGCAGTCGCCTTCGGTGTCGATCACGCCGATCACTTCCAGACCAGGAGCGGACCGTGTCCGGTTTCGTGGGGTTAATGGGCACATACCCGATATCCGGCTGGGAGTACCGCGCATGAGGGCGCACAGTGGCACGAACAGCGTATGGAGCGCATATATCAGGGGGCCCTTGCGCCCGGCGGGGGCGGGGGGTGCGTCCACGCCGGGCGGGCTGGTTGGGGTCGGCGTTGGGGTCAGGTCAGGCCTGAGCCCTCTCTCCCCCAGGCCAGGCGGGCCGTTTCCATCACTGCGGGGACGTCTTGGTCCAGCCAGTCGACGTCCCAGATCTCGTCGGCGGTGAGCCAGCGGAGTTCGTCGTGGTCCTCCAGGGGGCGGGGGTCGCCGGAGAGGAGGTGGGCGGTCCAGACGTGGAGGACGTGGGTGTGGGTTTTCAGGGGCCACTCGCCGGGGACGCGTTCGGCGGGTTCGGACTCCACGCCGAGTTCCTCGCGCAGCTCACGTACGAGTGCCTGCTCGGGAGTCTCTCCGGGCTCGACCTTGCCGCCGGGCAGTTCCCAGCGTCCGGCCAGCTCAGGCGGTGCACTGCGGCGTGCGGCGAGCAGCCGCCCGTTCCGCAGCAGGGCGGCTCCCACCACCACGATCGGTTCGGTCATGCGCGGGAGCCTACGGGAGCGGTACGGGACCCCGCCCAACGTGGCTCAATTGTCCGAGTTCGGGCCGGACCGACCCGTCCCGGACCGGCCGTTCTGCCCGATGCGCTCGACCCAGTAGAGCTGCCTCTGTCCCTGGTTGTCGAGGCGGTCCGCGATCTTCTGGGCCTCGGCCCGGGTCGCATACCTGCCCACGCGGTACCGATTGCCGTTGTCGTCCTGCCGTATGACGAGCCAGGGAAGAGTGATCGTGTTGTCGTTCATCGCGCCCCTCCACTTCTCGCCTCCGGCTTCCGCCCTGCCCCGCCGTCTGAGGAAACCGCAATCCGCATATGCCCGAGCCTACGCCTTACCTTTACGCAGCGAATACGGCTTT
Organism: Streptomyces sp. NPDC002845; assembly: GCF_053591955.1. Classification (NCBI taxonomy): domain Bacteria; kingdom Bacillati; phylum Actinomycetota; class Actinomycetes; order Kitasatosporales; family Streptomycetaceae; genus Streptomyces; species Streptomyces sp. NPDC002845. The sequence continues at coordinate 4,843 of NZ_JBSFUU010000115.1, forward strand.
TCACAAAGAGGTACGCAACCAGCCATGATGCACGGCGCGCAGCCCGTCGAACGCGCCGCCAACCGCCCCACGTGCGCCCCTTGGCGCGGCAGCGAGCAGCGGTCGAGCCGCGCTCGGTACGCCCGTACGCGCCCGTACACGCCCCATGATGAGAACGACCGGATTCGAACGGCGCTGGGGAGGCGTTCACTTGGCGATACGCCCACGCCGTGGCGCCGTGGGCGCCCGTCGGTCCGCCCCGACTACTTGACCGGCAGGTGGTAGGCCACTCGGTACCGGTCCGCCGGCACCACCACGTCCGCCGTCTCCACCGGGCGGCCCGACGCGTAGTACGTCCGCTGGACGACGAGGACGACATGGCCGGGGACGCCGCCCAGGGCGAGGAGTTCCTCGGCGAGGCCGGGGCGGGCGCCGACCTCCTCGGTGACGTTGTCGACGACGACGTCGATCGCGGCCATGCGCTCGACGACGCCCATGCCGCCGAGGGGGCCCTCCTCGGGGAGCATCACCGGCGTACGGCCGGTGAGGGCGAGGGGCTCCCAGGAGGTGGAGAGCATCATCGCCTCGCCCGCGTTCCGGAACAGGTACTTCGTGCGCATCACCCGGTCGCCGGGCTGGATGGACAGCCGCTCGGCGATCGCCCCGCTCGCCTCGGCCTGTTCGCTGTGCGACTCCCAGGTGCCGTGCGCGTCGGCCTCGGCCTGCTCCTGGCGGAAAGGCGTGGCGCCGGTGGAGGGCCGGAAGCCGGAGCGGGCGATCGGGCGGGGGGCGGGCCGCTCCCGTACGTACGTGCCCGACCCGGAGCGGCCCTCGACGAGCCCCTCGGCCATCAGCACCTTGCGGGCCTCCAGGGCGACGGTGTCCGAGACGCCGTACTCCTCGCGGATGCGGGCCTGGGAGGGGAGGCGGGTGTGGGGCGGCAGCGAACCGTCGACGATCTTCTTGCGGAGATCACCCGCGACACGCAGATACGCCGGCTGCTCACCGAAAGTCACTGGCCGCTCCCATCTGGCTGTACAGACAGCAACAGCCTGGCAACCGTGGGTTGTGCGTGCAAGCAAAGGCCAGGGAATCACTCGATGTGATGACATGTGCCCGTGGAGGGCTTTACGCAGGCACTTTCTCCCCGCTATGGGTGCCGTCACACCTCCGTGGCGGAGGCGTCGCCTCCGGTGTCCTCGGCGACGCTCTCCTCTTCGTACACGGGCGGGGAGTCGGCGAGGCCCAGAGCCTTGCGGGCCGTGACCGTGCGCGGGCCCTCCAGGAGGTCGTAGCCCTTCTCGTAGTGCTCGTAGAAGGCATCGGCGTCGCTGGCCCGCGAGGCCGCGGTCCACTCCTGCCGTGCCTCCTCCAGGGCATTCAGGTGCCCGGCCAGCGGCCGTTCGGCGTCCACGGGCCAGTCGTGGTCGCGCAGGATGCCCGTCTGCTCGGTGAGCGCTCTGCTGATGCGCTGCGCCCAGCGTTTGTGCTCGCCGAGGGCCTCCTCGACGTACTCCTCCTCGGGCGCGCCCTCCAGGGCGCCGTAGAGGACGGCGTCGGCCCTGAGGTATTCGAGCTGGTCCGCGTCCAGGGTCGTGTCGTCCTGCCGCAGTGAGCCCCTGAGCGGGGTCTCGCCGTCCGCGCTGCCGAACATGCAGGTGATCTCGCGGTCGCCGCTGCCCCAGCTCTGCCTGGTGGGCGTGAAGTAGTAGACGTCGACGTCGTACGGGAGGGCCCAGTTGTCCAGCACGTACGCGTCCGCGAGCGTGTAGCACTTGCCGTCGGCGATCTCGGTGACCGCCGTGTCGCCGGGCCAGTCGCCGTCCGCCACATGGAAGTTGGCGAACACCTCCGCGTCGTGCTCGCCGCGGCACGGGACCGTGTCGACGTCGTACGCGTAGCCCTCCAGGGAGCCGCTCGGAGAGTTGAAGCACTCACCCTTGGCCACGGAGAAGGTGCTCCCGTTCTCGCTCGCCGCCTCCCGGAAGCCGTCCCACGTGTCCTCCGCGCCGCCCGTGGCGAGAGTCAGCGCCATGACCACCGCGCCGAACCCCGACAGCACGATCCCGGAGACCGCCATCTCCCTCCCCCGCTGCCCCCTCTTCTTGATCTGCGCCAGCGCGAAGACCCCGAAGACCACCCCGGCCAGCGGCAGAAAACACAGGACCCCGAACACCAGCGCCACGATCGCGAGCCCGTTGAAGCCCGCGTTTCCGGGGGCCCAGGGCTGAGGCTGGGGGGCGGCGGGGTACGCGGGCGCCGGGTACGACGGCGGGTACTGCTGCGGGTACGGGGCCGCCGCGCCTGGAGGTGGCGGGTACTGGCCCTGCGGCGGCTGAGGCCCAGGAGGCGGGGGTGTGGCCACGGGTACCGGTGCCTCTCGTCCAGGTGCGTGAACTGACGTACGACTGGCCGCATGGTAAGCGTGGCCCGGGCGAGGACGGTATGCCGGCGACGAAGCCGATGTTTACGACGGTATCGGCGGGGGGGACAGGGCGGAGCCCTTGGGGGATGGGGCGGGCAGCGGCGGGGGGGCGAGAGGTGTCGGGGGTGATGTGGGAGGGGCCCGCCTCGCCCTCGGCAGTGCGAGGAGGAGGCGGGCCCGGGTTCAGGAAGGGTGATGGAGCGTCAGAACTGGAGGGCCCAGGAGTCGATGCGGCCGGTGTCGAAGCGGGCGTTGTCGCTCACGCGGAGCACCCACGTGCCGTTGGCGGTCTCGGAGGAGGCGTTGACGGTGTAGGTGGTGTTGATGTTGTCCGAGCTGCCGCCGGTGCCGTACGACTTGAGGGTGTAGGCCGTACCGTCGGGGGCGATCAGCTGGATCTGGAGGTCACCGATGTAGGTGTGGATGATGTTGACGGGGACGCTGAGCGCGGAGGGGGCGTTGCCCGCGACGCCGGTCACGGTGATCGGGGACTCCACGGTGGAGTTGTCGGAGATCGTGTAGTCCGTGGTGTTCTCGAAGCGCGGCCCGGTCGGCGGAGGCGGCGTGGTCGTACCGTCGCCCACCTTGAGCAGGCGGTTGGGCGAACCGGTGCCGGGGCCGCCGACGACGCCGGTGGTGGCGGCGCTCACCAGGGCGGTCTCCACCTGCGCGGGCGTGGCCGCCGGGTTGTCGGCCAGCCAGAGCGCGGCGGCACCCGCGACGTGCGGGGTCGCCATCGACGTACCGGAGATGGTGTTGGTCGCCGAGTCGCTGCTGTTCCAGGCCGAGGTGATGGAGGAGCCCGGCGCGAAGATGTCCAGCACGGAGCCGTAGTTGGAGAAGCTGGAGCGGGCGTCGGAGGACGTGGTCGAGCCGACCGTGATGGCCTCGGTGACGCGCGCGGGGGAGTAGTTGGACGCGTTCGCGCTGCTGTTGCCCGCCGCGACCGCGAAGGTGACGCCGGAGGCGATGGCGCCCCGGACCGCGGTGTCGAGCGCGGTGTCGACGCCGCCGCCGAGCGACATGTTGGCGACGGCCGGCTTGACCGCGTTCTGGGCGACCCAGTCGATACCCGCGACGACCTGCGCGGTCGTACCGGAGCCGGAGTTGTTGAGGACGCGGACGCCGACGACCTTGGCGCTCTTGGCGACGCCGTACGAGGCACCGGCGACCGTACCCGCGACGTGTGTGCCGTGGCCGTGGCCGTCCTGCGCGGTGTTGTCGTTGTCGATCGCGTCGTAGCCGTAGGAGGCGCGGGTGCCGAAGTCGCTGTGGGTGATGCGGACACCGGTGTCGATGATGTACGCGGTCACGCCGGACCCGGCCGCATCCGGGTAGGTGTAGCTGCTGTTGAGCGGCAGGGAGGACTGGTCGATGCGGTCCAGGCCCCAGGACGGCGGGTTCGGCTGGGTCGTGGCGATCGAGAACGTGCGGTTCTGGACCACGGAGGCCACCGCCGGGTCGGCGGCGAACTTCGCCGCCTCGGCCTCGGTGGCCTCGACCGCGTAACCGTTGAGCGCCTTCTTGTAGGTGCGCTCGACGGTGGCGCCGTACTCCTTGGCCAGGGCCTTGCCCTCGGCCGAGCCGGCGCGGGCGGCGTCCGCCTTGAGGGTCACGATGTAGCTGTCCTTGACGGCGTTCGCCGCGCCCGCGTACTGGATCGCGCCGACCGGGTCCGGTGCGGCGCTCGCGGGGAGGGCGGAGACGAGGCCGAGGACGAGTGCCGCGGTCGCCACTGTGGTCGTTCCGGCCAGTCTTCGCCGGGTCTGACGCATCACTGCCATCTGAGGGATCCTCCTCAATCGGTGGTGCGCTGGTGGGGGGTGGTGCGGTCGTGCACACGATGGTGGTGCCGTCACGCATACGACAGGGGCATGTCAAACCTCTGTACGGGGTTTGTGACGCACTCGTACAGTCGCCGTGCCGTTCCTGTGCGTAAGCAAAAGGTTGATGGCTCCACATGAATTGCACAAGGGTCGTGCACGGACGTAACACAAGCGCCACACACCAGTCATGACACACCGTCATCAATGGCACATCTATCCTGCGTTCATGACACCTCAGCCGGACTGTTACTGCCCCTCCGACGGCACGCGTGTGCCCGTCGGCTCGCTCCTCTGGTGCTGCCCGGCCTGCCGAAGACCGCTGGACCTGGACTTCGCACCCACCCCCGCACCGCTCAAGTCCCTCGCCGGGCGCGTGAATTCGCTGTGGCGGTACACCGAGTGCCTGCCGCTGAACACGGCCTCGGTGTCCCTGGGCGAGGGGCGCACCCCGCTCGTGGAGCTGACGGACGGCATCTCGGCGAAACTGGACTTCCTGATGCCGACGCTCTCGTTCAAGGACCGCGGCGCGGTGCTGCTCGCCGAGCTGGCGCTGCGGCTCGGGCCCCGGCTGGTGATCGCCGACAGCAGCGGCAACGCGGGTACGGCGATCGCCGCGTACTGCGCGCGGGCCGCGCTGCCCTGCACGGTGTACGTGCCCGAGGGCACCTCGCCGAAGAAGCTGGAGCAGATCGGGGCGCACGGGGCCCGGGTGCGGGTGGTGGAGGGGGATCGCGAGGAGGCGGCGCGCACCGCGCGGGCGGCCGCGGACGAGGAGGGCGTGTTCTACGCCTCCCATGTCTACAATCCGTACTTTTTGCACGGCACGAAGACCTACGTCCACGAACTCTGGGAGGACCTCGGCGGACGGCTCCCGGAGGCCCTGGTCCTGCCCGTCGGCAACGGCACACTGCTGCTCGGCGCGGCGCTGGCGGTGGCCGAGCTGCACGGGGCGGGGCTGATCGACCGGCGGCCCGCCCTGTACGCGGTCCAGTCGGCGGCGGTCGCCCCGCTCGCGCACGCCTGGGCCGAGGGCGCGGACGACCTGGTCGGGGTCACGCCGATGGCGCCCACCTTCGCGGAGGGCATCGCGATCCCCCGGCCGCCGCGGGCCCGGCAGATCCTGCGGGCCGTACGGGAGTCGGGGGGCGCCTTCCTGACGGTGACGGAGGATCAGATTCGGTACGCTCAGCGGGACTTGGCATCGCGTGGACTGTACGTCGAGTCCACGGGGGTCGCCTGCTGGGCGGCCGTGCGCGAGGGCGCCCTCGGGGGGCGTACGGCCGTGGTGCCGTTGTGCGGGGCAGGGGTGAAGACGGGGCTCGCGAACGGTTGACGCGGTCGGCGCCAAGCAGAGGGTGAGACCGCCGACCGAGAGGCGGTCCTGAGACGGAGGAGACGCACGAGGCCCTCGTCGCCGGCCTCGGCGTCTGCCTCGTGGCCGCGGAGGTCAGTGGTCGGTCACTTGGAACGTGATGGCCCAAGTCGCCGCCGTCAGGACCTTCAGCGTCATCTGACCTTGCGCGTTACGGAATTCCCCTGTGCCGCCGGTAATCGCGTTGGTGACCGAAGCCGGCGCCGGAATTCCTTCCTGCTCGCCCTGAACCGCGATCTGCCCTCCTGGCAGCACCGCGGTCAGCATGCACTGTCCGGCGTTGCGTTCCAGGTCGGTGATGACACAGAACTCGCTGAACCGGCCGATGACCCGGTCCGGGTCCTCAGTCGACGACAGATTGCCGGAGAAGACGAACTGGTCGCCGACGCTACGGCCCGGCGCACCCAGGTCCAGTTCTTCGCCGACCTGCACATTTGCCTCCACCTGGATGGTGCGGCCTTCCCCTGTGGAAACCTCCTTCTGCGGCCTGTCCCCCCTCGGTGCCACGGGCGGCGCCTGGTCCTTGGTGTCGCCCGTGCCACCCCCGGAGGGCCCGCCGGCGGTGATCGCCAACGAGGTCAGAGTGGCAACGCATGTGGCCAGAGCGACATGTCTTATGCGCCGCTTGCCGATTTTCATGATGCTCTCCTGCTCCCCAGGGCGAGGAGAAGTGACACTCTGTCACTCCTACTACAGCCTTCTCGTTCGCCCCGGCCAGATAACCCGAAAGGGATATGTCGGGTTTAACCGTAATGCGACATGGGGGGGGTGCGCTGCCGGGCTCGGCCGTTCGAGTGCCCTTCATGAATGGCTGTCGCGGGCCGCGTGGCGGAGGGCGGCGGCGACGTTGATGTGGCCGTGCCCGCCCTGCACCCCGGACCGGCAGGCACGACGTACCGGATGCAACGTCACGCCCGATCGGTCCGGACGGGGCAGACAGCCACGAGGAGTTCCTCCAGCGCCTGGTCGTACGCCCTGAAGCCCGCTCTACCGCTCTCCGGCGTGTCGGACTCGGGGCGGAGGGCCCCCGGCAGATGGGCGACTCGCCACATCCTGAAGACGCCCGCCGGGGTGCTTCTTCCCGTCGCGTCCGCCAAGCCACAGGCACCCCCGAGAACTCTGCACACCCACGCCCCCGAGCGGCCCGAACACCGCCCGCGCGAGCCCGTCTTCCGGAACAGGGGTGACCTGCTCGGACATGTCGCTCACCCTCACACCGAAGAAGTCCGAAGCCCGTGGCGGTCAGGCGGCTCCCAGCTCACACCACACGTATTTGCCCCGGTTGCCGTTTCTGGTCAAGGGCTGCCAGCCCCACTGATCGGCGCAGGCGCGGACCAGGGCGAGACCTCGGCCGTCCTCCAGGTCGGTGACCAGGTCCAACTTTCGTGGAGGCTCGGGTGGTTCGGGGTCGGCGTCCCAGGCTCCGATACGCAGCACACCGGCCGACCAGCGCACCCGCAAAGCGGCGGGGCCCTTGGTGTGGCGTACGGCGTTGGAGATCAGCTCGGCGGCCAGGAGTTCGGCGGTGTCGACCAGGTGGATCAGGCCGTGCATGGTCAGGATCAGGCGGAGGGTGCGGCGACAGATGGGGACGGCTCGGGGGTCGTGGGGGATGTACAGCGTGTACTCCCAGGGTTCGGCCGGTTCGGTGAGTTCAGCGAGTTCGGCGGCTTCGGTTTCGGGCATGCGTGAACTCCTGTCGCGGGGAGGGGAAGTTGGCGGTTCGCTGCGGAGGCGGGCGGTGGCATTGCCTCAGCCGTCATGGCAGGACGGAGTGGTGCGCTTCCGGGGGCCCCGGGTTCCGCAGCGTGTGCGTCGCATCACTGAAGGTAGGGCATCAATTTCGCCCCGTGCAACCTGTTGGCGTAACGTGCCACCCGAACGTGGCATGCCCTCAAGGCTGTTGAGAACGGGAGAGTACGTGGCACCGAGGAGCCATCCCACCGCGCGACAGATGCGACTGGGAACGGAACTGCGCAGACTGCGCGAGGCTGCGGGGCTGAAGGCCCGCGAAGTGGCAGCGTTCCTGAACTCGACTTCAGGCCAGATGAGTCAGGTGGAAATGGGCATCGCCGGCGTCAGCGCGGACCGCGTCCGCCGCTTGGCGGCCCACTACGGCTGTGTGGACGCGGCGTTGATCGATGCCCTGGTTGCCATGACAGGCGACCGCACGCGCGGCTGGTGGGACGAGTACCGGGGAGTTCTGCCCCAGGTGAACCTGGACGTGGCCGAGGCAGAGCACCACGCGACCTTCCTGCGGGAAGTCGTCATCACTCACATTCCAGGGCTCCTCCAGACCCCGGACTACGCCCGAGCCATCTTCCGGTACATGCGCCCCGAACTACCCGATAGCGAAGTGGAGCCCCGGGTCGAGCACCGGATGAGGCGGCGTACGGTCATCGAGGGAGACAACCCCACCCCGTACGAGACCGTCATCCACGAGTTCGCCCTGCGCATCCGTGTGGCCGACCGCCACGTCTCTCGCGCTCAACTCCACCAGATTCTGGACCAGATCGAGCAGGGACACTCCACCGTACGCGTCATCCCCACCGACCAGGACGGCTTCGGCGGCGCCGGCGCCTCGATGATGTACATGGGCGGTCCGGTGCCCCGACTGGACACCGGGTTCCGGGACGGCGCAGCTGACACCGCGTTCATCGACGTGGAGCCTCAACTGGAAACGCTTCGAACACTCTTCCGTAAGGTGGAGATGGCTTCGCTGGATCCCGCAGCGTCGCGGGACTTCATCCACCGCTTGTCAAAGGAACTGTGAGGCGTCCCATGACCCACAACCTGCACTGGCAAAAGTCCACCTTCTCTGGCGGCGCCGAGGGCAACACCTGCATCGAACTCGCCGCACGCGACTGGCAGAAGTCCACTTTCTCCGACGGCAGCGAGGGCAGCACCTGCGTCGAACTCGCCGCCACCCCCACCACCCTCCACCTCCGCGAAAGCGAAACCCCCACCACCCACCTCACCACCACCCCCACCCCCCTCTCCCACCTCCTCCACGCCATACGCTCCGGAGCCCTCACCCCGCCCATGTGAGAAGCACCGAAGCGCCAAAGCATCAGCTACCGCGACGTCTCACTCACCGCCTGCCCCCGCTCCGCCCCCAGCCTGGCCTGCTCCTCCTCGACGATGCGGCGGGCCAGCGAGACGTCCGAGACGTCGACGGCGTCCGGGGTCGACTCGGCGACCGCGCTGCGGCGCGCGTAGGCGTCGAACAGGCGTGACTTGTTCTCCAGCATCCGCACCATGCGCTCGTCCACGCCGCCGGTGGCGAGCAGGCGGTGCACCCGCACCGAGCGGACCTGTCCCATACGGTGTGCCCGGGCCACCGCCTGGTGCTCGATGGTCGGCTTGATCTGGGGCTCGCAGATGATCACGACGGAGGCGGCCTGGAGGTTGAGCCCCACGCCGCCCGCCTCGATCTGCGCCAGCAGCACCGCGTGGCCGGGGGCGGCGGCGAAGTCGTCGACGAGTTGCTGTCGTCGTACGGGCGGCACGCTTCCGGAGAGCGGGCCGAACAGCTGTCCGCTCCGCAGACGGCGGAGGTCGTCGTCGAGTGCGTCCTTCACCACGGCCAGGACATCCCGGAAGGTGGAGAAAACCACCACCTTGAGCCCGTTCTCGGCGGCCTCCGCGACGATCCCGCGCAGCCGGTCCAGCTTGGCGGACTTCTCGGGGCGCGCGTAGGCCGCTCGGCGCATCGCCATGAAGTTGCCGGCCCGCACGGCTTCCCGGTAGGCGTCCTCGTCCGACGCGCTCAGTTCCTCCCACTCGTCCGTGTGCTGGAGCGCGGGCAGTTCGGTGAGGACGTCGTGCTGGTTGCGGCGCAGGTAGACCGGGGCGACCGCCTTCCGGAAGGCCTTGGAGCCCGCGACGCCGTCGCTCTCGCCGATGGCGTCGGCGAGAGAGGGCTGAAGGATCCCCACCAGGCTGCGGAACTCCGAGACGCGGTTCTCCATCGGCGTACCGGTGAGGAAGACCACGCGTGCGCACTGCTCCGCCCACTCGGTGACCGCCAGGGAGCGGCGGGTCTTGGGGTTCTTCACGTAGTGGGCCTCGTCGACGACGAGCATGGCCAGTTCCCCGTCTCCGGGTACCGGGAAGCCGCGCAGCGCGTCGAAGGTGGTGACGCCGACGCCGCCCCGGCCCTTCCAGTCGGCGAACGCCTCATGCCGTTCGGGCCCGTGCAGGGGGATCACGCTCAGGGTGCTCCGCTTCTCGATCTCGCGGGTCCAGTTGATGAGTACGCCGGCCGGGCAGACGACCATGAAGTGGCTCTGTCCCCCGGCCGCGAGATGCGCCAGGACGGCGATGGCCTGGACGGTCTTGCCGAGCCCCATCTCGTCGCCGAGGATCACCCGGCGCTGCGCGAGGGTGAACCGGGCCCCGAACGCCTGGTAGCCACGGAGGGAGACCCGGCGATGGGTGTCGTCGAGTACCTGTTCCCTGACCCGTTCGGCCACCTCGTCGGGCAGGAATCCCTCGGCTGCGGCCGGGTCGGACCGGCGGCCGGAGATCTCGGCGAGCAGGCTGTAGTACTCGGCGGAGCGGAGCTCGAAGTCGACCAGGGCCTCGACCTCCGTCGCGGGCCCGCGCAGCAGATCCACCGACGCCTGGGCGAGAAGCTCCGGCACGCCCTCCTGTTCGGCCCGCTCGGCCAGCGCGCGGATCTCCGCGGCGGCCGCCACCGCCCGCTCCCGCCTGTCCTTCCCCGCGAGGAGCATGCGCAGCCGCCCGGACGCCGGCTTGGCCTCGTCGAGCAGGGGACCGAGACGCTCGGCCAGCGCCTCGGCGGCGTCGACCGCGCGCCGCGCCTGAGGGCCCGCCTCCACCAGTACGTGCAGGGCGATCACCAGCGCGGTGGTGCGCGGTTCCGGCCGGTCCACGTCGATGTGGACCGCGATCGTCTCCCGTACGGCGTCGGCGATCTGCCGGGCCGCGGCGACGGCCTGGGCCGCGGTCTGCTGCCCGACCCCCGGTATCTGCCGCAGGCGGTACGGCCCGGCGTCGAGGACCTGGCTGACGGTCCGGAAGCCGCCCTTCTCCACCTCCCCGAGCCGCAGCCGCCCCTCGGTGACCTCCTTCAGGCGCGCCACCGGGATGGCGTCCAACTCGCGCTGCGCCAGCCCGTCGTGGATCGGCTCCAGGGCCGCCCGTACCGCCTCGACGGCTCGCGCATGGTCACCGACCACGGCCCGCGCCGCCTCGCACAGCCGCCCGCCCCGGCCCACCGCCTCCCGCTCACTCCGCCCCATCGCGCCCCCGGCCTCTCTCGTCACGGTCCCCGCATCCTGCCATCCGCGGGGCCCAGCGAGGCGGCCCGGCGCAAGGCGGAGAGGAGTGGCCTGTGACGGCCTACGACCGGCGACTCGTCGAGCACATCCTTTCCGACAGTGTGGGACCAGGAAGCGACGTGATCCGTACGGAGCCCGGCCGCGCACGGATCCACGCCGGCCCGCCGTCAGGCCACACCGGTCCGCAGTCAGGCCGCGGCGGGGGTCCCGGCCCCGGGCGCCGGTGCGGGTGGCCGGGGGCCACGTAGCTGGGCCACCATCACCGCCAGTACCAGCAGCGCGCCGACCGCGTCGCCCACCGCGTACGGGCTGAGCAGCAGGGCCGTACCGGAGAAGGCCGCCAGCCGCTCGACGAGCGTGGTCCTGCGCAGCCAGAAGCCCTCGATGGCCACCGCGAAGGCCAGCAGACCGATGAGCCCGGTCACCACCGCGAGGATCACCTCGGTCACCGACCCGTTGAGCAGGAGCGGCGAGTAGGCCATGAGCAAGGGGATGAGGTAGAGCCCCTTGGAGAACTTCCAGGCCGACACGCTCGTCCGCATCGGGGCGGACCCGGCGATGCCGGCCGCCGCGAAGCCCGAGAGTGCCACCGGTGGCGTCACGTTGGAGTCCTGGCTGTACCAGTAGACGATCATGTGCGCCACGATCAGCGGTACGCCGAGGTCGAGGAGTGCCGGGCCGGCGAGCACGATCAGCACGATGTACGAGGCGGTCACCGGCAGGCCCATGCCGAGCACCAGCGAGGCCACGGCGATCAGCAGCATCGTGGGCAGCAGATAGCCGCCGCCCCAGCTCAGCATCATGCTGGAGAACTTCAGGCCAAGGCCGGTCAGGCTCACCATGCCGACGACGATGCCCGCGGCCGCGGTGGCCACCGAGACGGAGAGCGTGTTGCGGGCCGCCAGTACGAAGGCCTCCGCGACGTCCTTGACGCTCAGTCGGCTGGCGACGCGGAACATGGCCACCACGGCCAGCAGGGCGGTGGCGTACAGGCCGGCGAGCAGCGGTTCGGCGTACTGCATGAGCATGAAGATCAGCAGGACGAAGGGCACCAGGAAGTGCCAGCCACCGGCCATCACATCGCGCAGCCTGGGCAGGCTGTCGGCGGGGACGCCCATGATTCCGTACCGTCTGGCGAGGATGTCGACGAAGAGGAAGATCACCGCGAAGTACATCAGCGCGGGGATGATCGCGATCTTGACGATCTCCGCATACGGGACGCCGACCAGCTCGGCCATCACAAAGGCCCCGGCTCCCATGATCGGGGGAAGCAGCTGCCCACCGGTGGAGGACGCCGCCTCCACGCCGCCGGCGTCGTGCGGCTTGTATCCGACCTTCTTCATCATCGGGATGGTGAAGGCCCCGGTGGTGACCGTGTTCGCGATCGCGCTGCCGGAGACCGATCCCATGAAGGCGCTGGCCACGACCGCGCCCTTGGCCGGTCCGCCGCGGTACTTGCCGGTGAGCGCGTAGGCGATGTTGATGAAGAAGCTGCCGCCGCCGGTCTTCTCCAGTACCGCGCCGAAGAAGATGAACATGAACACGAAGCTGGCGGCGACCCCGAGGGCCAGACCGTATATGCCCTCCTGGAAAAGGTAGTTGTGGTAGATGATGCGCTGGACGGTGTAGCCGCGGTGCGACAGCAGGCCGGGCAGGAGCGGGCCGATCCAGGCGTAGACCAGGAAACAGGTCACCAGCACGGCCATGAAGGTGCCGATCACCCTCCGGCACGCTTCCAGCAACAGCAGGATCGCCACGGCGCCCATGACCAGATCGGTGGTGACGGGCGCCCCGGTGCGGGTCACGATCGCGTCGTAGTCCAGCACCGGGTAGACGCTCACCGTCACCGCGGCGAGCACGAGCAGCAGATCGACGAGGACCATGGGCGCCCGCCTCGCCCAGGCGCCCTTGCCGGCCGGACGGGTCAGGAAGACCAGTACGAGGACGAACATCAGGTGCAGCACACGCTGGAGATACGAGCCCAGGCTCAGGTTCAGGGCGGTGTAGATCTGGAAGCCGCCGAGTCCGAGGGCGATGGCGAGCACGCTGTAGCCGACGACGACCGCGGCCCGGCCGTTCCCCCATCGGGCGGCGGCCAGCTGGTGCCACAGCGGCCGGCCGTCGGTCTCCTCTGCCGGGGACGCTGCGTCCTCGTCCCCCGGGATGGTGGTGGTCTGTTTCATCTTCGTGTGGGGGCGCCGGGCCGGTACGGCGCGCGTGCCTGTCGCGGGGAGTCCGCGCGGCAGGCACGACGACGGGGCGCCCTACCCCTTTCTGGAGAGTCGGAGTGCTGTTCGGGGTTTTGCCTAGCCCCGTGTCAGGGGCGTGTCAGGGGCGGAGCTCGTCGGGGATCTCCACGCCCTTCTCCTCCGCGTAGCGGATGACGCCGGGGTGCAGCGGGACCGGGCTCTTCGCCAGGTTCTCCAGGACGAGGTAGTCGGCACCCGCCTCATAGACCTTGTTGATGGAGCCCACGTTCTCGTAGAGCGCGCGGGCCAGTTCATAGCCGCGCTCTTCCGACATGCCGGCGGGCACCGAGACGACGTTCCACAGCGCGAGGGTCGACAGATCGTCCTCGACCGTGGAGTAGGTGCCGCCCTTGATCGTGTGCGGGGTGTAGAAGGGATACCTCTTGGTGATCTGATCCATTTCGTCTGCGCAGATGGGGATCAGATGGAGCGCGTCGGTGGCTTCGAGCTCACGCAGCGACCCATGGCCCTCGCCGACGACCCAGGAGCCCGCGTCGATCTGGCCCTCCCGCAGCGCTCGGGCGGTTTCCGCGTAGGCGTAGCGCTGGCGGCTGATGTCCTTGTCCGGTGACATTCCCAGGGCGCCGAAGACCAGATCGGTGGCCAGTTCGTTGCCGCTTCCGGGAGCGCCCACGGAGAAGCGTTTCCCCTTGACGTCGGAGAAGCAGTTCAGGCCGAGTTTCTTGTCGAGCGACTTCAGCGACACCGCGTGGTAGACGTTCGGGTAGAGCACCATCAGCGACTGGGTCTCGATCGGCTTGCCCGAGAACTCGCCCTCGCCGTGGTAGGCCTGATGGACCACGTCGCTCTGCGCGATGGCCATCTCGCTCTGGCCGGCGGCGATCAGTCGCAGGTTCTCCACCGAACCCCCGGTGGCTTCCGCGCTGGCTTCCAGCCCGTCCACCTTGCCGTTGATGACCTCGGCCATCGCACCGCCCACCGGGTAGTAGATACCGGCCGTGGTGCCGGTGGCGATGGACATGGTCGATGGATCACCCGATGATGACTTGCCCGCCTCCGCGGGCTGGGTGCAGGCAGCCGTCAGCAGGGTGACGAGACCCAGGGCGATGCCCAGGCCGGCTCTGCGGCGCTGTCGTCCCATGAAGCGCTCCTCAGGTCGATGATGTGTCGATGTGACGCTCGGTGACCGAAGTCACGGCGATTGGCCAGGAAGCTAGTGCGACTTGCCGGGTCCGCGGCCGTTCGAGGGGCGTCAGTTGAGGAACCTTTGAGGTTTGCGCCGGGCGCCACTCGCCACTCTGGCCAGTAGGGTCTGGCCCCATGAAACGGGTGCTTGTCGCTGCCGGGCTGTGCGTGGCCGTGCTGGTCGGCCTGCTCTCGTGCAGCCGGCCGGGTCCGTCGGGCGAGCTGCGCATCGCCACTGGTGGTAACGGCGGCGTGTACTTCGCCTACGGGCAGGGCCTGGCCAAGGCGGTACGGGAACACCTGCCGGGGCTCCGGCCCGAGGTACTGGAGACCGCGGCGTCCCTGGACAACCTGCGCAAGGTGTTGTCCGGCGAGGCCGAGATGGCCTTCAGCCTGGCCGACTCGGCGGCGCTGGCGGTGTCCGGCGAGCCGCCCTTCGACTCACCGCAGCCGGTGCGGACGCTCGCCCGGCTCTACGAGAACTACGTGCACCTGGTCGTGGCGGCCGACGCCGACATCCATGCGCTGGACGACCTGCGCGGCCACTCCGTGTCGACCGGAGCGGTGGGCTCCGGCACCGAGGTCATCGTGGAACGGCTGCTGAAGATCTCCGGGATGGATCCCGCTGTGGGGGACATCGACCGCCACCAACTGAACCTGGGTGCCTCGGTCCGGGCCCTCAAGTCGGGCCGGGTGTCGGCCTTCTTCTTCTCCAGCGGACTGCCCGCCCGCGCCATCCGCGACCTGGCCCGGACCCACCCGATCAGACTCGTCGACCTGGCCGAACAGGTCGGCCCGATGCGGGACCGCTACGGGGAGCTCTACAGCGAGCGCAGCATCCCCCACTCCATGTACGGGCTGCCCGCCACGGCGACCATAGGCGTGCCGAACTACCTGATCGTCCACGAGAACATGGACGAGCGGCTGGCCTACGAACTGACCCGCCTGCTGTTCGTCGCCCGCGACGAGCTGGCCGACGCCCACCGGGAAGCCCGCCGGCTGAACAGGAGGGCCGCCTTCTCCACGTATCCCGCGGCGTTGCATCCCGGAGCGGTTCGCTATTACCGGCAGGCTCGGGGGGCGTAGGGGGCGCTGCGGCAGGCCCAGGCGTCGCAGGCGCCCAGGCCCAGGCCCAGGCCCCGGAGTCGACGGCCGCACTACCGACGGACCCCGGAGCCACAGGCAGCGGTTCCCGCAGGCCCGGAGTCGTGAGCTGCGGCGAGCTCCCGGTAGTCTGGCGCCTCGCCAACCGCAGGCGCAGCCATGCGTCCAGGCCGTGGGGTTCGCGCAGGCCGCACCACGGCAGGCCCGGGCGTCATAGGCCGCATTACGGCAGGCCCGGGCGTCAGAGGCCGCATTACGGCAGGCCCAGGCATCGCAGGGCATCCAGGCCCAGGCCCCGCAGTCGACACAGGCCGCACTCGCACTACCGACGGGCCCCGGAGCCACAGGTAGCGGTTCCCGCAGGCCCGGAGTCGCGGGCCTGCGTTCAGGCCCGAACCTCGTGGGCCTCGGCGGGCTCCCGGCCCTCCGGCGCCTGTGCCAACCGCAGGCGCAGCCGTGCGTCCAGGCCGTGGGGTTCGGCCTGCAGTAGGACGAGGTCGCCGCCGCAGGCGGTCATCAGCTTGGTGACGATGGACAGGCCGAGTCCGGAGCCCGCCACGTTCTGGTGTGCGGGGCTGCGCCAGAAGTTCTCCGTGGCGTGCTCGCGTCCCTGCTCGTCCAGCCCGGCTCCGTGGTCGATCACATGGATCTCGGCCATGCCGTCGTGCTCGGCGAGACGGAGCACGACCTCGCCGCCCTCGCCGCCGAACTTGAGCGCGTTGTCGATCAGGGCGTCCACCGCCTGCTCCAGCACGTCGACCGCGGCCAGCACCGGTCCGCGCACACCGCCGACACACCGCAGCCGCACCCCCAGTTCACCGGCCATGGTTTCCCAGGCGGCCAGCCTTTCCCGGGCCAGCTCCTCGACGTCGACCTCCTCGATCTCGTACCGCCCGCCCTCGGCCCTGGCCAGCGCGAGCAGGCTGCCCAGGATCCGGGCCAGCCGGACGGTCTCGGCCAGAGTGAGGCTGTGCTCCCGGCTGCCACTGGGCCGCAGATGCTCGGCGAGGTTCTCCACCCGCAGCCGCAGCACGCCCAAAGGGGTTCGCAGCTGATGACTGGCCTGTGCTACGAAGCTCCGCTGCTGGGTCAGCGCCCCGGTGACCGTGTCGGCCATGACGTTGAAGGAGTTCGCCAGCCGGCGCAGCTCCACCGGCCCGGCGTCCTCCGGCACCCGGGCGTCCAGCGTTCCCGCGGTGATCTCATGGGCCGCGGAGTCCAGGTCCCGTACCGGCCGCAGGGTCCAGCGGGCCAGCGCGACCGCCGCCAGCGTGGACAGGACCAGGGCTGTGACGGCGGCGGCCGCGAGCAGAGCCCACTGGCGGAGGATCCGGCTGCGCAGCTCATCGGTGGGCGCCACGGTGACCACCACGCCGATCACCTCGCCGCCCCGGCCCACCGGCTCCGCCAGCACCAGCGGCTCCTGCCGCCAGGGCCAGACGACCTGGTCGAAGCCGGAGCGCTCGTCGGACAGGGCGGCCGCCATCCTGCGGCGTACGGCCTCGTCTGTGAGCGGCAGCTCGTCCCGGGAGGTCAGCAGCAACTTCTCGTTGACGTCGAGTACCGCCGCCCCCACCCCGAACAGCTCGTCGTAGCGCGTCAGTTCCGCCCGCAGAGCGACCGTCTCCCCGGTCCTCAGGGCCGGCTCGGCCAGCGACGCGAACCGCGCCGTGTCGTTCAGCTGGTCGATGAACACGCCCTGAGTGTCCCGCGCCGCGGTGGCCGCCGCGTACGGGACGGCCACCGCCGTCAGCACCGCGGCCAGCATCAACAGGTACACGACCAGCAAGCGGCGGCGCATGCCCGTTCTCTCCGGGCCTATCGGTCCGGCTCGCCGCGAACGGCGGCCGCGGCCGGAGCCGGCTCGTCACTGACCGGCAGCGCGGACAGGCGGTAGCCCACTCCGTGAACGGTGTGTATCAGACGCGGCGGTCCGAGCTTGGCCCGCAGGTTGGCCACATGGACCTCCAGCGTCCGGCCCACGCCCTGCCAGGTCGTCTGCCACACATCGGAGAGGATCTGCTCCCTGCTCAGCACCGCGCCGCCCGCCCGCACCAGCGCGGCCAGCAGATCGAACTCCTTACGGGTCAGCACGACCTGTGCGTCATCGCGGAACACCGCCCGCCGGGCGAGATCGATTTCGACGGCGCCGATCCTGATCCGGTGACCGGGCGGCGGAGTGGCCGGGCGCGCCCGGCGCTGTACGGCATCCATCCGGGCCGCCAGCTCCGCCATCCCGAAGGGCTTGACCAGGTAGTCGTCCGCGCCGCTGCGCAGCCCCAGCACCCGGTGGCGTTCCTCCCCGCGAGCGGTCACCGCGATCACCCCGGCCTGGCTGCGCTCCCTCAGCCTGCGCAGTACCTCGATGCCGTCCATGTCGGGGAGACCGAGATCGAGCAGCACCAGATCCGCGGGGGCGGCGGCCAGCGCCTGCGCGCCGGAGTCGGCACGCAGCACGTCATGACCGTGGCGTCGGAGCGCGGTGCTCAACGCATCGGCGAATTCGTTGTCGTCTTCGACCAGGAGGACCCGCATGGCGCTGCCAAATATGACGCCCATGTGTCCGCGGCGCTACCCCCGAGGTCCAAGATGTGACCTGGCCGTTCCGTACCCGACCGCCGGGGCCCCGGCCAGGTGCCGGGACATCTCGCCTACACGTTGAACCGGAACTCCACTATTCGGTGTAGGGGCACGGATCGCTCCCTCAGCGCCTCAGACTCGAGTATTTACGCTGGTGAAGCCGCTCCTTATCACAGGT
>NZ_JBSFUU010000116.1:0-22814 GCF_053591955.1 Streptomyces sp. NPDC002845
GTGAACACTTCGGGCCGAAGTGTTCACGCTTCCGAGTCGGGCACCGCCACACATGGTCCACTCGTCGGCCTGCCCACGCCACAGGCCGGACTTCGCCAACAGCGTCCGCTTCCGCGTGCGGGGCCCAGCCGTATCCACTCAGCCCTGCGTCGTGATGGTGTGCGGTTCGGTGAAGGAGAGCAGGCCGTCCGGCCCCATCTCGCGTCCGATGCCGCTCTGGCGGAAGCCGCCGAAGGGAGCCCGGTCGTCGCACGCGACGGCGTTGGCGTGGTTGATCCAGGTGGTGCCGGTGCGCAACCGCTCCGCGAGGGCGGCGGCACGGGCGGGGTCGGCGCTCCAAACCGAGGAGCACAGGCCCGACCACTCGTTGTTGACCTGGTCGAGTACGGCGTCGACGTCGTCGAAGGGCAGGATCGGCAGGGCGGGGCCGAACTGCTCGTCGGTGACGATCCTCAGGCCGGGGTCCGGGTCGAGGACGAGTGCGGGGCGCAGGAAGTGGCCGCCGGATGCGGCGGCTCCGGGGGCCAGAGTGCCCAGTTCGCGGATCTCGGTCCCGGCGTCGGCCGCCTCGGCCAGCATGGCGTCGATCGTGTCGCGCTGGGCGGCGCTGTTGAGGGGGCCCATGGTCGAGGCCGGATCGACTCCGGGGCCCACGCGCTGGGTGTCGAGGGCGGAGGCGAGTGCGTCGACGAGTTCTTCGTAGCGGGAGCGGTGGACGTACACCCGTTTGACGGCCATGCAGACCTGGCCGCTCGTCAGGAACGCGCCCTGGACGAGCCGCCCGATGTGCTCCTGGTCGAGTTCGGCGTCGTCGAGGACGATCGCGGGGTCGTTGCCGCCGAGTTCCAGCGTCACCGAGGCGAGGTTCTGTGCGGCGGCGGCCATGATGTTCTTGCCGGCCGCGGTGCTGCCGGTGAACACGATCTTCCGGACGCGGGGATCGGTCAGCAGCGGGGCGACCGCGTCGTTGCTGCCGGTCACGACGTTGAGTACGCCGTCGGGGAGCCCCGCGGCGAACATTTCCAGCGTCCGCACCATGGCCAGCGGCACGGTGGGCGGGGGCTTGACCACGGCCGTGTTCCCGGCCAGCAGCGCGTACGGCAGGCTCGCCCCTAGGATCGCGATCGGCCAGTTGAACGGCACGATGACGGTGACCACGCCCATGGGGAGCCGGTGGATGTGCGAGGTCAGCGGCGGGCCGTCGAGCCGCCCCACCCGGTCGAGGGAGTCGACCAGGTCGATCGCCGCCCGGGTCCGTGCGACGAAGACGCCCATCTCTATCTGGCTCTCGAAGGAGATCTTGCCGTTCTCGCGGGTCATCAGAGCCGCACGTTCCATCACGCTGTCGTCGAGCAGAGTGAGCGCCTGGCCGATGATCTCGGCTCGTCTGCGGGCGGGCATCGCGGCCCAGCCGGGGAACGCCGCGTCCGCGGCCGCCACCGCCGCGCGCGCCTGGTCGGAGGTCGCCGCGGCGGCGTGGCCGACGATCCGGTCGGGGGCGGCGGGATCGTGGACGGGCGCCCAGTCGTCGGTCTCGACGGTCTTGCCGTCGATGAGCAGTCCGGTCCGGACGGTGGCCGCCGGGGTTTCCTCCGGCGCTGTTCCGAGTTCTGTTGCGAGTTCTGTTTCGAGCTTTTCGGACATACGGCTCTCCCAAAGGGTCAACCAGAAGTTGTCAGCGGACAGATATCCGCATGGCGGACAAACTGAGGTCAGAGTTGCCTCGACCTCACCGGTGTGTCAATGGCCTCGCACTGAAGAGGCCTGGGAATGCGGTCCTGTCCGCATGGCGGACACCCGCTAGGCTGAGTGGGAACCACCGACGGATCGCAGCCGAGGAGCCACGTGGCACGCCAGGGAGCAGGACCGGATTTCATCGAGGCGCTGGCCCGCGGCCTGGAGGTCATCGCCGCGTTCCGGCCCGGCCGGCCGAACATGTCGTTGTCCCAGGTCGCCGGTGCCACGGGACTGGCCAGGCCGACCGCCCGCCGGATCCTGCTCACCCTGGAGGAACTCGGCTATGTCCGCTCGGGCGAGGCGGGGTTCGCACTGACCCCGAGGGTGCTCGAACTCGGCGTCGCCTACGTGCGTTCCATGGGGCTGTGGGACATCGCGCGGCCCCATATGGAGCGGCTGGTGGAGCGGACGGACGAGTCGTGCTCCGTGGCCCAGCTGGACGGCTCGGACATCGTCTATGTCGCCCGGGTGGCCGTCCCGAAGCTCGTGACGCTGTCGGTGCAGATCGGCACGCGTTTCCCGGCGCTGCCGACCTCCCTCGGCAAGGTGCTGCTCGCCGCGCTGCCGGCGGACGACCTGGAGCGGGTGCTCGCCGAACCCTCGCGCTCGGGGCTGACGCCGTGCTGGCAGCCCGAACGGGAGGAGCGCGACGCGGTCCTGCGGGAGGTGCGGGCCCGCGGATGGGCGCTGACCGACGAACAGCTGGCGCCCGGCATCCGGTCGGTCGCGGCTCCGCTGCGGGACGGCTCCGGCCGGGTCATCGCGGCGCTCAACGTCAACTGCCACGCGGCCGAGACATCGGTCGAGCGTCTCGCCGAGGAGTATCTGCCGCTGCTGCTGGGGACCGCGGGAGACATCAGCGCGGACTTCGCCCGCGTCTCCGCCGTACCGCACACCTGAAAGGACAGGTGTCCGCGGTACGGACACCTGAGCCGGAGGCGCGTCACGCGCCGCCGATGGCTCCCAGGTCGAGTGGCGTGGGCCTGAACTCCTGCAACCGCTCCGCGTAGGCCCCGGCGAAGAGGTCACCGGCCGACTCCGCGGTCCAGCCGCCCTCCCGGAACCGTTCGTCGACCTCAGCGGGGTGCGTCCACAGGGCGATCCGGTCGCCCCCCGGCGGCGATGGCCTGTCCGGTGACGTGGGCCGACCCCTTCGACGCCAGATACACGATCACCTGTGCGACGTCGTCCGGCGAGCCGAGCCCCTGCCGCCGGGCCGCCTCGGGCACGGGCTCCCCCGCGTCGACCCTTCGCGACGAGGTCGCCGAGACCGGGGATGGTCGCGACCATGCGGGTCAGCGCGGTCGGCACGATGGCGTTGACGGTGACGTCGATCTTCGCGAGCTCGACGGCCCAGGTCCGCGTCATCGCGACGATCGCGCCCTTGGAGGCCGAGTACGCGGTCTGGCCGAAGCCGGCGCGCTGCCCGGCGGGTGGATAAGCCTGCCGCCCTCACCCTGCTCACGGAAGCGGGCCGCCGCGGCCCGGCCGCAGGTGAACGTGCCCCTCAGGTGGCCAGTGCCGACGAGGTCGAAGTCCTCGTCGGTGGTGTTGCGCAGGGTCCTGTCGCGCAGGGCGCCGGCGTTGGTGATCATCACATCGAGCCGCCCGAACTCGTCGACCGCGCGCCGCACGAGCGCGTCGGCGAACTCGGAACCGCCGACCGCGCCGACATGGGCGACCGCCGCTCCGCCCGCGCTCGTGATCAGGCCGGTCGTCTCCGCGGCCACATCGGCGTCCGGGTCGTTCACGACGACGGCGGCACCCGCCGCCGCCAGCGCGCGGGCGTAGGCCCGTCCCAGGCCCCGCCCCGCTCCCGTGACAATGGCGACTGTGCCGTCGAGCATGATGTCCTCCTGAGCTGGGAGCCGGTACGGCGACTCCCCGAGCGTAGGAACGCCTCGGCCCCGCGAGGATCGGGCCGATGACGGCACCTGCCGCCGACCTGTGTCCCGGCCGGTACGGGACATCCGTCGCGGTCGGTGCGCAGTCAGCCCTGCGGCGGCACCAGCCCCTGCCGCACCGCGAACAGCGCGGCCTGGGTGCGCGAGGTGAACCGGAGTTTGCGCAGCAGGTTGCTGACGTGCGTACGGGCGGTCCGCTCGCTGATCACCAGCTCGTCGGCGATCTGCTGGTTCGACCGTCCTTCGGCGACGAGGACGAGGACGTCACGTTCCCGGCCGGTGAGTGCGGCGAGACCGGACGGCGGCGAGACGATCTCCTGGGTGAGCCCCCTGGCCACGGCGGGGTCGAGGAAGACCTCGCCCCGGGCGGCCGCGCGGATCGCGGCGACCACCTCGCCCGCGTCGGCGTCCTTGAGCAGGTAGCCGGCGGCGCCCTGCGCGAGGGCCGCGTGGACGCGTTCCATCTCGCCGAAGCTGGTGAGCACCACGACCCGTACATCGGGGTGGCGCTGCTTGATCGCTCCGATCGCCGTCGCCCCGTCCATCTTCGGCATGAGCAGGTCGATCAGCACCACGTCCGGCAGTTCCCGGTGCGCCGCCATGGCGTCCAGCCGGGCCAGCGCCTCCTGGCCGTCGGCGGCCTCCGCGGCC
Organism: Streptomyces sp. NPDC002845; assembly: GCF_053591955.1. Classification (NCBI taxonomy): domain Bacteria; kingdom Bacillati; phylum Actinomycetota; class Actinomycetes; order Kitasatosporales; family Streptomycetaceae; genus Streptomyces; species Streptomyces sp. NPDC002845. The sequence continues at coordinate 4,293 of NZ_JBSFUU010000116.1, forward strand.
GCTTCCATGTCGTCCAGGACCTCAAGATAGGCGCGGATGCCACGGCGGACGACGGCGTGGTCGTCGACGATCATCACCCGGATCGGGCGGGATTCGGCGTCTCTTGGAGCGACATCGCCGACGGGGCTCTCCGGGAGCCGTCCGCCGCCGTTTCGGGGGCCGGTTCCGGCACCCGCACGGGGAGGGGTATGACGACGCGCACGGTCGTACCGCTCCCCGCGCGGGATCTGATCCTCATGGTGCCGCCCCATCGTTCCGCCCTTTCCCGCATGGTCGTCAGTCCGTAGCCGTGGTACCGGGCCGCACCGGCCGTCCGGCCGCCCTCCCCTGCCGAGGTCCCCGAGGCCGCCGAGATCTCTGATGCCTCTGGTGCCTCCGACGCCTCCGAAGTGGCCCCGCGCCCGCCGGATTCCGGCAGTCCGCGCCCGTCGTCGCGGACACTCGCGGTCAGTGTGTGGTCGTGTACGCCGAGGCGGATGGTGGCGGTGGTGGCCTCCGCGTGCTTGACCACGTTGTGGATGGCCTCGGCGACGATCCGGTACATGTCCTCGGCCAGGTCCGGTTCGACCTCCTCCAGCCCCTCTTCGCACAGCAGCCGGATGCCCAGGCCCGTCCGGTTCTCGGTGCTCTTGACGAGCGCGCTCACCGCGTCCTCCAGCCCGAGCCGGGTGGAGGAGGACGGCCGCAGCTCGTGCACCATGGCCCGGAGGTCGGCGAGGACGGTCCGCGAGAGGGCTCCGACCTCGTCGGCGAACGTCCGGACGGCCTCCGCGGGAACCGGTCCGCCGCGCGCGCCCAGCACCCCGACGGCGTTGGCCTGCATGCCGATGGAGAACACCTGCTGCACGATCGAGTCGTGCAGATCACGGGCGAGGCGCTGGCGCTCGTTCCGCCGGGCCCCTTCGCGCTCGCGCTGGAGCAGCGTGGTGTAGTCGACCGCGCGGGCGGCCTGTTCCGCCATGGCGGCGAGGAACTCCAGGGTCCGGCCGCCGACCTCCTGCCCGGGGGCGAAGTAGGCGTTCAGCACCCCCTCGGGACGGCCGCGCGCCATCAGCGGCACACTGGCGAAGGAGTCCCAGTGCAGCTCGCCGAGGTAGTCGTGCAGCGGTTCCCAGGCCGGGTCCTCGCGGATCTGGGCCCATCGGTGGGGGACGACGACCGGTTGGCGCTCCTTCAGGGTGTCCAGCATGCACAGCCGGGCTCCCCTGTCGCGGCACTCCAGCAGACGGTCGAGGAACACATCCCAGTGCCGCAGCCCCGCGGAGCCCATCAGCCGCAGTTCCCGGCCGGTGCTGTCCAGGATGAGGATCTGCGCGCCGGCCAGGCCGTCGGCCTGGACGATCTGCTGGGCCACGGCGTCCAGCGTCGAGCCGAGCGACCCTTCCGGGGCCAGCGCGAGCGACGTCTGGGCGATCGCCGCGATCCGGCGCTGCCGGTGCGACGCGTCGGTGACGTCGCGGAACGACACGACCGTGGACTTGAAGTCGGCCGGCAGCTTGCGGGCCCGGTAGGCGAACTCGCGCGGGGCTCCGGAGGCGGACACCCAGAAGGCCACATGCTCGTCCGACTGCTCCTCCAGCAGCCCTGTCCCACACCCGGCGGTGCCCTCCACGAACGTGAACGGGGACGGCTTGCCGAGCAGCTCGGCCTCATCGTGCGCACCGCACAACGCGACCGCCGCCGGGTTCAGCCGGACGAACCGGCCCGCGCAGTCCAGTACCGCGAGGCCGTCCGGCGCGACGGCGGCGATGTCGTCCCACCCCGCCAGCGGCGCAGGCGAACCGGGCATGACCGATCTCCTCAACATCGTCAGCGTCAGCGGCGACGAGCCACGAGCCCGCCCCGAAGGCCGCTCTGCCATGGTGATGCGTCCGTGGAACACGCCGGGCCGGAGGGCGGACGGGGACGACTCACGGCCGGCCACAGCATCGTAGCCCGGCGGATTCGAGGCGGGCCTACGTCATTCGACCTGTTCACCGCCCGGTCGAAGCGCCGAGCCGGTTCGGTCATTGGTCATGTTCCCGCGCAGCCGGCACATGCCTAGGTTGAGGAGGGGCCCCGTGGACCCGCAACTCCCCCGCGCCGGGCCCACGGGGCCGCTCGGGCGGTGTGCTCGGCCCTGCGGTCGGTCCGCACGCATGCTGTCCGTCCGAGCCCCCGAGGACGAGGAGGTCTGAGGTATGGACGTGTCCATCGGCACGATCTGGGAGGCGGTCTCCCACGCGCTGCCCGATGCCGTCGCCATCACCGAGCCCGGTCGTGAGACCACGTACCGGGAATTCGACGAGCGCGCATCACGGCTGGCCGCCGCGCTGGAAATGGCCGGGGTGAGGGCGGGCGACACCGTGGCCTGCTACCTGTACAACGGCGCCGCCTATCTGGAGACGGTCTTCGCCGCCTTCAAGCTCGGTGCCGTACCGGTGAATGCCAACTACCGCTACACCGGCGAGGAGCTGTCCGAGCTCCTCACCGACGCCGACGCCGCCGCGGTCGTCTTCAGCGGCGCCCTCGCCGACCGCGTCACGCACGCGGCCAAGAACGTACGCACCCTGAAGCTGCTCGTGCGGGTGGGCGATTCGCCCGAGGGGCCCGCCGTACCCGAACTGGAGGAGCTGCTGGCCGCGCACGCACCACGCGAACCGCGGCCGCGCCCCGGATCGGACCGGCTCTTCATGTACACCGGCGGGACCACGGGCAAGCCGAAGGGCGTGATCTGGCAGCTGAGCGACCTGCTGCACTCCCTGGTGGTCCCGATCCTCCACCCGCTCGGGGTCACCGAGCTGCCCGCGACCCTCGACGAGGCCGTGGCCATCGCGACCGCGGCGCACCGCGAGGGCCGGGCGGCGACCACCATGCCCGTCGTACCCCTGATGCACGCCACCGGGCTCTTCAACACCATGGGCGCCCTGATGACAGGTGGCCGGGCGGTCACCGCGCGGCCGGGCGGTCTCGACCCGGAGAACGTCTGGCGCACGATCGCCGAGCAGCGGGTCGACACGGCCATCGTCGCCGGCAACGCCGTGTGCCGCCCGCTCGTCGACGAACTCCTGCGGGCGGAACAGGCCGGAACCCCGCACGACCTGAGCTCGCTGCGCCGGATGATCAGCTCCGGCATCGCGCTCAGCGATCCCCTCAAGAGGGCCCTGCACGAACGTGCCGAGGTCACGGTCGTCGAAGCCATCGCATCGAGCGAAGGGGGCCCGTTCGCCTTCGCGATCACCTCCTCGGTGGAGGATCTGCCCGCGCGTTTCTTCCCCGTGCCCGCGACGCGGGTGATCGGCTCCGGTGACCGCTTCGTCGAGGCCGGCAGCGACGAGACGGGCGTCCTCGCCTACTGCGGGCCCATGCCGCTCGGCTACTACAAGGACACCGAGAAGAGCGCGAAGACGTTCCGCACCATCGAGGGGGTCCGGTACGCGATCCCCGGCGACCTGGCCCGGATCGAGGCCGACGGCGCGATCCGGTTCCTCGGACGCGGCTCGGGCGTGATCAATACCGGCGGGGAGAAGGTGCACCCGCAGGAAGTGGAGAACGCCCTGCTGTCGCACGCCGATGTGACGGACTGCGCCGTCGTCGGCGTCCCCGACGAGACCTGGGGCGAGCGTGTGGCGGCCGTCGTGGCGGTCCGGCCGGGCAGCACCGTCACCGCCGAGGAACTGCGCGACCTGGTCCGGCAGGGCCTCGCCGGCTACAAGGTGCCGCGTTCCGTCGTCCTGACGGACAGACTGCCGCGGACCCCGACCGGCAAGCTCGAAGCCGCCTGGGCCAGGAAGGCGGCTCAGGAGGCCGACTCGGCCTGAGCGTGACGACTCGGCCTGAGCGTGACGGCGTGTGGCCGATGCCTTCGCCGTTCGACGCCCCCTTTCATCCCCGATCACCCCCGATCGCCCCAAGCCCAAGGATTCACCCCAGCCCAAGGAGTCCAGATGCCCCCCAACACCTCCAGCCCGTCCGAAGGGGCGCTGCTGGTGATCAGCGCGCACGCGGGCGACTTCGTCTGGCGGGCCGGCGGCGCCATCGCCCTGGCCGCCGAACGAGGTCAGCGTGCGAAGGTGCTGTGCCTGAGCTTCGGCGAGCGCGGGGAGTCGGCCCGTGCCTGGCGTGACGGTCTCGCCCTCGACGAGATCAAGGACCTGCGCCGTACGGAGGCTTCGAACGCCGCGGCGGCGCTGGGCGCGGAGATCGAGTTCCTGGACGCCGGGGACTATCCGCTCGTCGAGACACCGGAGTTGGTGGACCGTATCGTCCGGGTCTACCGCGAGGTCGGTCCGTCGGTCGTGCTCACCCACCCGCAGGCCGACCCGTACAACGGCGACCACCCGGCGGCCTCCCGGATGGCGCTCCAGGCGCGTGTGCTCGCCCAGGCGGTCGGCTACGAGGCTCCCGGTGAACCGCTCGGCGCTCCCCCGGTGTTCTTCTTCGAGCCGCATCAGCCGGAGCAGTGCGACTTCAAGCCGAACCTCCTGCTGGACATCACCTCCGTCTTCGACAAGAAGCGCAAGGCCATGGAGTGCCTGGCCGCCCAGCAGCACATGTGGGACTACTACACCGACCTCGCCAAGCGCCGGGGCGTCCAGCTGAAGCGGAACGCCGGCCCCAATCTGGGGCTGCCGCACGCGACCATGGCCGAGGCGTACGTACGGCTGTATCCGCAGACGACGGGGGTTCTGGCGTGACGGCGCAGAGCGTCGCGGAGCGGGTCCTGGTGACCCACGTCTGGGTTCCGTTCCGCGACACCTCCCTCTACGTGGACCTCCCGGTCGGCACCGTCGACACCCCCGATCAGCTGGAGCTGCTGGCCGGTGCCGTGTCGCACGGCGACATCAGCCGCGATTCCCGCTACGGCGAACCGATGTGGCGGCTCGACGCGCGCGACCTGCACGCCGTGGTCGAAGCCCTGTGGACCACGGACCACCCGGTCCACATCCACCTCGACCAGGCCCCGCCCGCCCCGTGACGTCACGACAGATGACGTAGACCGGCCGTGACCTTGTGCCGCCCCGGACCGGTCATCCGGGCAATGACCTGGTCGTTCGACGGCCGATAGCTTCCATGAAGAGCAGCCCGTGGCCAATCGCCGCCACGGCGCCCCCAACCGGCAGTGCTGAGGAGATGAACGCCATGACGGGCCCGTCGACCACCGCCCTGGACACACCCGGCACCACCGGCACCACGACACCGGCCGGGCCGCCGCGCGACACCGATGCCGATGCCGTCGGCACCGTCACCGTGCTCTCCCGCCGGGTCGAGGCGGACGGAGTGGTGTCGCTGGAGCTCGGGACGCGCTCCGGCGAACCGTTGCCGCCCTGGCAGCCGGGCGCGCACATCGATGTCGTACTGCCCACGGGTGTCACCCGCCAGTACTCGCTGTGCGGCCCGGTGGGGAACACGGCCCGCTGGCGCGTCGCGGTGCTGCGGGAGGCGGACGGACGCGGCGGATCTCGGTGGATCCACGACCACCTCCACGAGGGCGGCGAACTCCGGGTCCGCGGCCCGCGCAACAACTTCCCCCTGCGGCCCACCGCGCGGTACCTCTTCGTCGCGGGCGGCATCGGCATCACTCCGCTGCTCCCGATGATCGCCGAGGCCGAGGCCGCCGGGGCCGACTGGTCCCTGCTGTACGGCGGCGGCACCCGCGCGTCCATGGCGTTCCTGCCCGAACTGGAGGGCTACGGCGACCGCGTGACCGTACGACCGCAGGACCGGTACGGGCACCTCGACCTGGCCGGCTTCCTCGGCGAACCGGACCCATCCGCGCTGGTGTACTGCTGCGGCCCCGCGGGGCTCATCGACGCCGTCGAGGCGTACTGCGCCACATGGCCGGCCGGGTCCCTGAACGTGGAGCGGTTCGCCGCCGCGGCCGGGCAGGGGCCCGCCGAGGGCGCCGACGAGCAGCCGATCGAGGTGGAGCTGCAGGCGTCCGGGATGACGCTGACCGTGCCGCCGGAGCTGTCGGTCCTCAAGGCGGTGGAGGAGGCGGGCGTCCCGGTCCTGTCCTCCTGCGAGGAGGGCATCTGTGGGTCGTGCGAGACGGCCGTCCTCGACGGCGAGGTCGACCACCGCGACTCACTGCTCACCGAGGACGAGCGGGCCGCGAACGACACGATGCTGATCTGCGTCTCCCGCGCGCGCGGCGGGCGCCTCGTCCTGGACCTCTGACCGGACATCTGAAAGGAGAGACTCGCCATGCTGACACAGCACGTGCGCAACGGCTGGTACCTGGGAGCCTGGTCCAACGAAATCGGCCGGACGCTCACACAGCGCTGGATCACGGACATCCCGGTCTGCTTCTACCGGCTTCCCGACCAGACCGTGACCGCCGTCGAGGACCGCTGCCCGCACCGCAAGTACCCGCTGTCGCTGGGCCACCTGGACGACGACGGCACCCTCCAGTGCGACTACCACGGCTACCGCTTCGACGGTCAGGGCGTGTGCGTCGGTGTCGCCGAGCAGGCCGACCGGCCCAAGGCCGCGCTGCGCCGGTTCCCCCTGGTCGAGCGGGACGGTGTCATATGGATCTGGCCCGGTGACCCCGAACTCGCCGACGAGAGCCTGCTGCCCGACACCTCGTGGCTGAGCGACCCGGGATGGACCCACGTCCAGGGCGTGGTGCCGCTGAAGGCCCGGCACGTGCTGCTCCTGGAGAACCTGCTCGACCTCACCCACGAGACGTTCCTGCACCCGACGAGCATCGGCAACGCCGCCGTCGCCGCGACCCCGATCGACGTGACCGTGGACGGCGACCGGGTCAGCTTCAGCCGGCACATGATCGGCATCCAGGCTCCCCCGTTCTACGAGAAGTCCTGTGGGCTGACCTCGCCCGTGGACCGCTGGCAGGACGGCGAGTTCCACCCGCCGGGCGTCTTCATCCTGCACATCCGCGTCGCCCCCACCGGAACCGAGGAACCGGAGGGCTTCCACATGCGGGTGCTGTACGGGATGACGCCGGGGCGCGGCAACGAGACGCACGACTTCTACGCCCTGGGCCGCGACTACCTCATCGACGACGAGGAGCTCACGAAGTTCCAGCACGAGCAGCAGCTCGCGGTGATGCAGGAGGACGTCGACGCCCTGGAGGCACAGGAGGTCATGTACGCCACCGACCCGGGCGGCACCGCCGAGTCCAGCATCAAGTCCGACCTCGCCGCGCTGCGCGGACGCCGCGCGCTGGCGAAGATGCTCGCCCGTGAACAGCCCCGTGAACCGCAGGGCGACCGTGCGGCGCGTACCAGGGCATCCGCATGAGCGGCCGCCACGTCTTCGTACTGCTGCACGGGGCCTGGCACGGGGGCTGGGTGTGGCAGCGCGTGGCACCGCGGCTGCGCGCGGCCGGGCACGAGGTGCACACCCCCACGCTGACCGGGGTGAGCGACCGCGCCCATCTGCTGGGTCCGCAGGTCGGGCTCGGCACGCACATCCAGGACGTCGTGGCGCTGATCGAGGCCCACGACGCCCGGGACGTCGTGCTCGTCGGGCACAGTTACGCCGGCCAGGTCGTCACCGGGGTCGCGGACCGGGTGCCGGAGCGGCTGGCGAAGCGGGTGCACCTCGACGCCTTCGTCGGCGGCGACGGTGAAGCGGCGATCGACCTGCTGCCTCCCACCGTCGCCGGGCACTACCGGGAGTCGGTCGCCGGGCCCGGCTTCGGCTGGCTCATTCCGGTGCGCTCGCTGAGCGTGCTGGGCGTCGAGGACCAGGCGGACCTGGACTGGCTCGGCCCGCGCCTGACCCCGCATCCGTGGCTGACGTACACGGAACCGCTCCGGCTGACCGGCAAGGCGGACCAGGTGCCCGGTGTCTTCGTCGAATGCACCGACTGGATGCGGGTGTTCACCCCGCACGCCGAGCGGGCCGCGGCCCGGGGCTGGCCGGTGCACGAGATCGCCACGGGACACGAGGCCATGGTCACGGCCCCCGGCGCGCTGGCGGACCTGCTGCTGAAGATCGCGAAAGCCTGAGACCCTCCCGAGAGGGGACACCCCATGGAATTCCTCGTCCGCACCGAGAACACACTGCCCCCGGACACCCCCGACGACGTCCGCGAGGGACTGCGCAAGGCCGAGCGTGAACGAGCCCAGCAGCTCCGTGAGGCGGGAATCCTCAAGCGCCTGTGGCGGGTTCCGGGCCGTAACGCCACCATCGGCCTGTACGAGGCGGCCGATCCGGCGGAGTTGCACGACGCGCTGGTCTCCCTGCCGATGTGGAAGTGGATGGACATCACCGTGGAGGCGCTCGCCACCCATCCGCAGGAGAAGGCGCCATGACCGCCGGCCCGGAGGGCAGGAGTCCACGGATCGCGGTGGTCACGGGCGCCGCGGGCGGCCTCGGCGGCGCCATCGCCCGCAGACTCGCCGCGGACGGGTTCACCGTCGCCGCGCTGGACATCGCCGAACCGGACGGTACGAGCGAGACCTCCGGCGTGCGGCACTGGCACTGCGACGTCAGCGATCCGGCCGCGACCCGCCGGGCGGTGGACGAGATCGTGGAGGCGTACGGCGGTGTGGACGTCCTGGTCAACAACGCCGGTCTGCTGTCCGGCCGGGCCGGTCTGCTGGAGACGACCCCGGAGGAGTTGCACCGCTTCTTCGACGTCAACGCCGTCGGCCCGCTGCTCATGGTGCAGGCCTGCGTGCCGTGGCTGCGCGGGAGTCCGCACCGGGGGCGGGTGATCAATGTCGCGTCCCGCACCTTCTTCACGGGGTCGCCGGGCCAGATCGCCTATGTGGCCGGCAAGGGCGCCCTCATCGGCATGACCCGGGTGATGGCGCGCGAGTTGGGCGAGCACCGGATCACGGTCAACGCGGCGGTGCCCGCGCAGGTCGCGACGCCGGGCACCCGGGCGCACTCCGGCGACGAGGTGTTCGCCGCGACCATGCGGCAGCAGGCGATCCAGGAGTTCGTCACCCCGGAGCACTTCGCCGGGCTCGTCTCCTATCTCGCCTCGCCGGACGCGGCCATGGTCACCGGCCAGACCTATGTCTGCGACGGCGGCGGGCTCCTTCACTGACCACACGGCGACCACACGGACCACACGGCAGAACACCGGAAAGGAGGGGACCGCGATGTCCGCCACTCCACCCCGTGCCACACCCCGGGTCCCCGGCACCTACGTCTTCGACGCCGCCGAGAGCCGCCGCGGCCGGGCGCTCAACCGGCTCTGCGGCTCCCTGAAGTACGCCGAGAACCGCGCGCGCTTCCAGGCCGACGAGGCCGCGTACTGCGATGCGTACGGTCTCTCGGCGGAGCAGCGGGACGCCGTCCTGCGGCGGGACTGGAACCGGATGATGGAGCTGGGCGGCTCCATCTTCTACGTCTTCAAGCTCGCCGTGCTCGACCAGAAGTCCATGCAGTACCTGGGTGGTGTGTTCACCGGAATGACCACCGAGGAGTTCGCGGAGGCGTTGAGAGCGGGAGGGCGGAGCTTTGGCTGAGATCATTTGGGGACTGGCCACCTCGCACGTGCCGTCGATCGGTGCGGCGATGGACCGCGGGAAGACCGAGGACCCGTACTGGAAGCCGCTGTTCGACGGGTACACACCGGCGCGGGAGTGGATGGCCCGGCACACCCCCGATGTCGCGGTCGTCGTCTACAACGACCACGCCAACGCCCTCGACATGAGCGTGACGCCGACGTTCGCGATCGGGACGGCCGAGTCGTACGAGGTGGCCGACGAGGGGTGGGGCAGCCGCCCCGTGCCGACGGTCACCGGCGCCCCCGACTTCTCGGACCATCTCGTCGGGAGCCTGATCGACGCCTCCTTCGACATGACGGTCTATCAGGAACTCGACGTCGACCACGGCCTGACCGTGCCGCTGTCGGTGTACTGCCCCGACCCCGGCGACAGCTGGCCGTGCACGGTGGTGCCCCTCCTGGTGAACGTCATCCAGTACCCGCAGCCCACCGCCGCGCGGTGCCTGGCCCTGGGGAACGCGCTCGGCGAGGCGATCCGCTCCTACCCCGAGGACCTCAAGGTCGCCGTCTTCGGCACCGGCGGCATGTCCCACCAGCTCGCGGGCGCCCGGGCGGGACTCATCAACCAGGACTTCGACCGCATGTTCCTCGACGCGATCGAGCACGACCCCGAGAAGCTGGCCGCGCTGACCCGCGAGGAGTACATCCGCGAGGCCGGCTCCGAGGGCATCGAACTCATCATGTGGCTGATCATGCGCGGAGCGCTGGGGTCGCGCATCCGCCGCGTGTACGACACCTACCACGTGCCCGCGTCGAACACCGCGGCCGGGATGGTGCTGTTCGAGAGCCTCGGTTCGTCATCCGTCCGACGGTGACCGAAAGGCTCCTGGAAGCGCCGGATCTGGTGGCCGTCATACCGAGGCGGGCCCCGTGTGCCGATCGCCGATGCGGCGCACGGGGCCCGCTTCTCGCGTTGCCCCGGACCAGGTGAGGCTCCGTCAGCGGTCAGCGCCCAGTTCGGCCAGCGCCTTCGTCACCGGCGCGGCACAGCGCTCGATCCAGCGGGCGGGGGCGCCGTCCGGCGGGGCGACGATGGCCTCCTCGACGCCCAGTTCGGCGTAGTCGGCCATGGCCTCGACGAAACCGTCGAGCGTACCGCTGGGGTCCATGTAGAGGACTGTCTTGCGGATGGCCGAGTAGTCACGGCCGATGTCCTCGCAGTGACCGCGCAGCACCCGCAGTTTGTGGGCCGTCTCCTCCGGGCTGGAGACGAAGAGGTTGCAGGCGTCCGCGTACTGGGCGACGAGCCGCAGGGTCTTCCTCTCACCACCGCCGCCGATCATGATCTGCGGGTGCGGGGAGCTCACCGGCGCCGGTACGCAGAGCGTCTCGGCCAGCTGGTAGTGCCGGCCCTCGAAGGGGCCGTTGTCCTGCGGGTCCCACATCTGCTTGCAGATGCGCAGGGTCTCCTCCAGCCGCTCGAAGCGCTCGGCGACCGGCGGGAACGGGACGCCCAGGCCCGCGTGTTCACGCTCGTACCAGGCGGCGCCGATACCGAGGAAGGCCCGGCCGCCGGAGAGCACGTCGAGAGTAGTGACGATCTTGGCCAGCAGCCCGGGATGACGGTACGTCACCCCGGTGACCAGCAGGCCGAGCCGAGTCGTCGAGGTGTGGGCGGCGAGATGACCGAGGGTGGTGTAGCCCTCCAGCATGGGTTCGGTCGCGCCGAGGCCATGGAACTCCATCTGGAAGTAGTGATCCATGACGGAGAGTCGGCTGATGCCGGCCTCCTCCGCCGCCGCGCCCGTGGCGGCCAGTTCGGGTCCGAGGGCGGCCGGGCCGTCGGGGTGGTTGAACCTCGTGATGTGTACGCCCAGTTGCATGGCGCTCTCCTGTTCTTGGTCCGCTGACGTGGGTGGTGGAGATTCCGGGAGATGGTTCGAGGGGGTCCGGGGCGCCGGCGCAGCACCGTTGCGCCCTCCGGTCGACTGCGGGACCCATCGTGGATCGTCGACAGCCCCGCTCCGCCGTCACGCGCCTCCGTCGGCGCGGCGCCGGAGCCCGTCGAGGAGCGGGTCCAGCATGCGACCCGCGCGGTCGCGCGGCCCTTTGTCGCTGGTGATCAGCAGGACACCCGCTTCGGCTCCGGCGTCTTTGGCGCGTATCCGCGTATGGCGCCGGTCACAGCTTTCCTTCCTCCCGGACAAACGGAGGGTCCTCCACTTAGAGTCGAAGCCGAATCGGAGGCACCTCCGGTTTCGAGCGTAGCAAACCAGGAGAACCACGAACACGGCTACAGGGACAGGCATCACCACTCCCTTCACCGCCTGGTTCACGGCCGCCGAGGTCGTCGCGGACATCGACCTGCGGCACACCTGTGGGACGTCGCCGAACAGCTCCTCGCCCGCCCCCGCTTCCGCTCCACCGCACCCACCCGTGCGAAGGATTCCCATGTCCAAGATCTGGTTCGTCACCGGCTCGTCCCGCGGCCTGGGCCGCTCGTTCGTCGAGGCCGCGCTGCAGCGCGGTGACAAGGTCGCCGCCACCGCCCGGAAGACCGACTCCCTGGCGGACCTCGTCGCCGCCTACGGTGAGCAGTTGCTGGCGCTGCCGCTGGACGTCACCGACAAGGCCGCCGTGTCCGACGCCGTCGAGAAGGCCCACGCGCACTTCGGCCGGCTGGACGTCGTCGTCAACAACGCCGGCTACGGCCACTTCGGCATGGTCGAGGAACTGACCGAGGCCGAGGCACGCGATCAGTTCGAGACCAACTTCTACGGCGTGCTCTGGGTCACCCAGGCCGTACTGCCCCTGCTGCGCGCCCAGGGCGGCGGCCACATCGTGCAGGTCACCTCCGTCGGCGGAGTCCTCGCCTTCCCCAGCCTCGGCGTCTACCACGCCTCCAAGTGGGCCGTCGAAGGGCTGTCCGAGTCACTGGCCGCGGAGGTCGCCGGACAGAACATCAAGGTCACCATGGTCGAGCCCGGCCCCTACCCCACCGACTGGCCCGGCGCCTCCGCCGCCCGCTCCGAGCCCGACCCGCTCTACGACGGGGTCCGCCAGGCCCTGGCCGACGGCCTGGACCTGTCCGACCTGGGCGACCCCAAGGCCGTCGGCCCCGCGCTGCTGAAGATCGTGGACGCCGAGAACCCGCCGCTGCGGGTGTTCTTCGGCAGGCCGCCGATCCAGATGGTCAAGGACCACTACGCGCGCAAGCTGGCCGACTGGACCGAGTGGGAGCACGTCTCGCTCGCCGCCCACGGCTGAGCCGCACCGCCCCCGCGCCGCACGCCCGGCCCGGGGCGAGGTGATCGCCGCGGCGGAGCCGCACATGTACACAGCCCCGCGCCCCTTCGGGGTGCTGCCCAACCGCAGCGGATTTCGCCCGGCCTGCTCAGCCCACCACCTCCTTCTCAGCCCCGCATTGGAGAACACCGTCATGCGCAGCACCCTCCTGTCCCGCAAGGCCGTCGCCACCCTGCTGGCCACCGCCGCCCTGGGAGCCGTGACCGGCTTCGCGCCCGCCGCCACCGCCGCCCCGCCCGCCTCCAGCACGGCCGCCGCGGGCGCCTGGCAGCCCAGCCCCGCCCAGCAGGAGCGCAACAAGGCCCTTGCCGTCCACGTGACCAAGCGGCTCTTCGAGCACGGGGACCTCTCGGCCGCGGACAAGTACATCCGTGAGGACTACATCCAGCACAACCCCTTCGCCTCCGACGGCAGGGAGGCGCTCAAGGACTTCGTCCGCTCCTGGACCGCGCAGTTCCCGGACCACGAGTACAGCGTCAAGAGGGTCCTCGCCCAGGGCGACCTGGTCCTGGTGCACGCCAACACGATCCCCGAACCCGGCGTCCGCGGTCAGGCCGTGGTCGACATGATCCGCTTCGACAAGAGCGGCAAGCTCGCCGAGCACTGGGAGGTGGCACAGGACGTGCCGGAGACGACCGTCAACGGCAACGACATGTTCTCCACGGTCAGCCATCCCCGCACAAGCCGGCCCGGCCCCCGCTGGCTGACGCCGTTCACCGAGAAGGTGGCGGTCGAGTACTTCGACATGATCACCAAGGACAAGAACCCCGACGCGGTCAGGTACCTGGCCGCGGAGTACCAGCAGCACAGCCCCACCATCCCCAACGGCTCGGCCGGCCTGCGCGAGCAGTTCACCGACTTCTTCCGGCAGTTCCCGAACATGATCGTGGAACGCAAGCGCGTCATCGCCCAGGGCGACCTCGTGGCCGTCCACGCCCACTACCGCCTCAACCCGGGGGACCGCGGCCAGGCCGTCGTGGACATCTACCGCGTCAACAAGTACGGCAAGATCGTCGAGCACTGGGACGTCCTCCAGGACGTACCTGCGGAGTCCGCCAACGACAACACCATGTTCTGATCCACGCCGAATCCAGCGTCTGACCGAAAGGGGCCCCTTGCCGACCGATCGGCAACGGGCCCCTTCGGGTCGGGCGGGCTGTCAGCCCTGGGCCCGGACGGAGAGGTCGGCCCAGTCGGCCCAGGTCTTGAGCCGGTCGGCGTAGACCTGCGGGAGCATCTGGTTGCCCTGGGTGCCGAAGAAGACCCGCAGCGGCGGGTTGTCGGAGTCGACGACCTCCAGCAGCGCCTCGCCGGCGGCGACGGGGTCCCCGAAGTCCAGGCTCTGGACGAACGCGTCGAGCTGTTCACGGGTGGGGTCGTAGACGGGGTTGGGGTCGGCCTGGACGGCGGACGAGCCGCCCCAGTCGGTGGCGTACCCGCCGGGCTCGACCAGTGTCACCTTCACCCCGAGGCCGGAGACTTCCTGGGCCAGCGACTCGGTCAGCCCCTCCAGGGCCCACTTCGAGGCGTGGTAGCCGCCGAGCAGCGGCCAGGCCGCGACACCGCCGGTGGAGGAGATCTGCACGATGTGGCCGGAGCCCTGCTCGCGCAGGTGGGGCAGGACCGCCTGGGTGACCCACAGGGCGCCGAAGAGGTTGGTCTCCAGCTGGTCGCGCAGTTGCTGCTCGGTCAGTTCCTCCACGGCGCCGAACAGGCCGTACCCCGCGTTGTTGACGATCACGTCGAGGCGGCCGAAGTACTCCTTGGCCCGCTCGACGCTCGCGAAGACCGCGGACTTGTCGGTCACGTCCAGCTCCAGCGGGAGTACCGCGTCGCCGTGGGCCGTGACGAGGTCGGTCAGCGTGCCGGCGTCACGCGCGGTGGCGGCGACCTTGTCGCCGCGGGACAGCGCGGCTTCGACGAAGCGGCGGCCGAAGCCGCGGGAGGCGCCGGTGACGAACCAGACCTTGCTCATGGTGTTCTCCATCTTCAATCTTCAGTGTTCGATCAGTTGTGGAATGCGGCGGGCAGCGGAGCCACCTCGTCCAGGAAGCGGCGCACGGTGTCGGCGTCGGCCGGGGGCGCGTACAGCACCGCTCGGTTCACGCCGATGTCCCGCAGCTCCGCCAGGTGCGCGGCCTCGGGTTCGGCGCCGTAGACGGTCACCGGCACCTCGTCGGCGCGCCCGGCCGCACGTGCCGCCGCGCGCAACTTGACGATGCGCTCGGCCAGTTCGGGCACAGGCATGCCGGCGTGCGGCATCCATTCGTCGCCGAAGTCGAGCACCCGGTCGGCCACGCGAGGTCCCGAACCGCCCACCAGCACGGGCGGGCCGGACGGCCGGTGGGGCTTGGGCCAGGACCACAGCGGACCGAACCGCACGTGCTCGCCGTGGAATTCGGCGACGTCGTTCTCCCAGATCTGACGCATCGCCTTCACCCGCTCGGCCAGTACACTCCAGCGGCGCGCGGGGTCGGTACCGTGATTGGCGATCTCCTCGCTGATCCATCCGGCACCCACCCCGAACAGCACGCGCCCGCCCGACAGGGCGTCCAGGCTGGCCACGGCCTTGGCTGTGGCGATCGGATCGCGCTGCGGCAGCAGGCAGATACCGGCGCCCACCTTCAGATTCCGGGTGGCGGCCGCGGCGTACCCGAGCGCGACGAACAGGTCGTGGGTGCGGGAGAAGTGCGCGGGCAGCTCCCCCACCTCCGCGCGGCTGCTCTCGGTGGCGGGCATATGGGTGTGCTCAGGAAGGAACAGCGATTCAAAACCACGCTCCTCGACCGCACGCGCCAGTTCGTCGGGTCGGATGGCGAAGTCCGCGGGGAACATGGCGATGCCTAGTTTCATGGCTTCCGTCCTACGTGGCGGCCGACGGTGGCGCGCCGTTCTGGGGCTGTCGTTCACCAACGACACTAGGCAACGGTTTCAAGAGCATCCATGACAGAGAAGCTCAGAATTTTGCTCCAGAGTCTCATCATCAGATCCTCTGCATCATTCCGACGCTAGGGTGTGAGGCATGGATGTACTCGCCGACGTACTGGCTGCCACGGGCTTCAAGGGCGTTCTGCTGGCTCAGCTGCGTTCGTCCGGCTCCGGCTGGGGCTGCGCCGTGGACCAGCTCGACACCGCGGGATTCCACCTCATCGCCGAGGGCGCCTGCTGGCTGCGGACCTCCGACGCGCCGCCGATGCAGCTGGTGTCCGGGGATGTGGTGCTGCTGCCGCGCGGCGCCCCGCACCAGCTCATCGGGTCACCCCACGAGGACGCCCTGCCCTACGCGGAGTTGGAGGCCGCTCACCCGCCGGGCCGCGAGGGCGTGGTCGACCTCGGGGGCAACGGGCCCGTCGTGCGGGTGGTGTGCGGCAAGTTCCACTACACCGGCGACACCACCGGGCATCCCGTCCTGTCGGCGCTGCCCGAGGTCATCCACATCCCCGGCATGAGCGCCGACCCGCAACTGCAGGGCATCATCCGGGTCCTCGCCACCGAGACGGCGGGCGGCCAGCCCGGATCACGTGCCGTGGCGACCCGGCTGACCGAAGTGCTGTTCGTGCTGATGGTGCGCGCCTGGATCGAGCGGGCCGACGCCGTCGACGAGACGGGACCGTCGTGGCTGACGGCGCTGCGTGACCCGCGCATCGGAGCCGCCCTGTCGCTGATGCACGAAGAGCCGCACCGCGACTGGACGGTGGAGAGCCTGGCCCACACGGTCGCGATGTCCCGCCCGGCCTTCGCCCGCCAGTTCAAGGCGGTGGCCGGCCTGACCCCGCTGGCCTATCTCTCCCGGGTACGGATCGACCAGGCCGCCCGTCTGCTGCGCGACACCGACGCCCCGGTCGGCAACATCGCCCAAGCCGTCGGATACAGCTCCGAGTTCGCCTTCTCCCGCGCCTTCTCCCGAGAGCACGGCATCGCGCCCGGCCGTTACCGCCGTACGGCCTCGGCCCGCTCGTGACACACCGCGAACGCCCGGCCGGCACACACCTCAGCCGGCGCCGTAGCGAAGCCCGTCGAGCAGCAGGTCGAGCATGCGGTCCGCACGGTCGCGCAGTCCTTTGTCGCTGGTGATCAGCAGGACACCGCCGAGGCTGAATCCGACGTCGAGGGGGTCGACGTCGGAGCGCAGGACGCCCGCTTCGGCTCCGGCGTCCAGCAGAGTCCTGATGGCCGTGCTGATCCGGTCGAGGCTTTCGGTGAACGGGTCCGCGCCGGAGGCGATGACGGCCCGCAACGCGTCCGCCAGGCCCTTCTTGGTGGCCAGATAGTCGATGAACCGGTCCATCCACAGCCGCATCGCCTGATCGGGCGGGAACTCGGCGAGCAGCTCCGTGGCGCTGTCGCAGACCCGGGCGACCTCGTTGCGGTAGGCGGCCTCGACCAGCGCCTCACGGGTGGGGAAGTGCCGGTAGAGCGTACCGATGCCGACGCCGGCGTCTTTGGCGATGGCTTCGAGCGACGCGTCCGTGCCCCGCTCGGAGAAGGCACGCACGGCGGCCTCCAGCAGACGCTGCCGGTTGCGCTGCGCATCGGCACGCAGTCCGCGTGTGGTGGCGGTCACAGCTTTCCTTCCTCCTGGACAATCGGAGGATCCTCCGTTTATGGTCCAAGTCCAATCGGAGGCACCTCCGGTTTCGAGCTTAGCAAACAGGGAGCGTCGCAAGAATGACTACGGGGACACGTATCACCACTCCGTTCACCGCCGAGTCCACGGCCGCCGAGGTCATCGGGGACATCGACCTCACGGGCCGCCGCGCCGTCGTCACCGGCGCCGCGTCCGGCATCGGCGTGGAGACCGCCCGCGCGCTCGCCGGAGCCGGCGCCGAGGTCACTCTCGCCGTGCGCAACGTCGTCGCCGGCCAGCGCACCGCCGAGGACATCCGCGCAGCCACCGGCACCGACCGGGTGCGGGTCGCCCCGCTGGACCTGGCCGATCCGGCGTCCGTCCGCGCGTTCGCGGAGGCCTGGCAAGGTCCGCTGCACATCCTGGTCAACAACGCGGGCGTGATGGCCCCGCAGGAGACCCGGACGCTCCAGGGCTGGGAGTTGCAGTTCACCACCAACCACCTCGGGCACTTCGCCCTCACCACCGGACTGCACGCCGCCCTCGCGGCGGCCGACGGTGCCCGTGTGGTGTCGGTGAGCTCCAGCGGCCACCTCTTCTCACCGGTCCGCTTCGACGACCTCCACTTCACCAAGCGGCCCTACGACCGGTGGCTGGCGTACGGGCAGTCCAAGACCGCCAACGTGCTGTTCGCCGTCGAGGCCGGGCGACGCTGGTCCGACGACGGGATCACGGCCAACGCGCTGATGCCCGGCGGAATCCGGACCAACCTGATGCGCTACGTCGGCGAGGCCGAGATGGCGCTGTTCATGACCCACCTCCAGGCACTCGTCGGCGAGGGGAACCCCCTGCCCGAGATGTCCTTCAAGACGGTCGAAGAGGGCGCCGCCACCTCCGTACTGCTCGCCGCGTCGCCCGTGCTGGACGGCGCCACCGGCCGCTACTTCGAGGACTGCAACGAGGCCGAACCGCACCGGCCCGGCACCAACACCGGGGTCGCGGCGCACGCCCTGGACCCGGAAGCGACCGAACGCCTCTGGGACGTCTCCGAGCAGCTCCTTGCCTGATTCGCTCGCACCCCGGGGCAAGCCGTAGGCAAATACTTGAAAGTTCAGTTGAAGTTCAAACCTTAAAAGCACTCAGGAGATCACGATGGCCACCACCTTTCGCAGGCACTGGAAGCGCTGGCTGATCGCCGGCGTGGCGACCGCCGCCGTCCTGACCACCGCCGGCCCGT
>NZ_JBSFUU010000117.1:0-18627 GCF_053591955.1 Streptomyces sp. NPDC002845
GGGGTGCCTGGCCGGGGCTGAAAAGGCTTGGCGCGGGGGCGGGCCGACTGGTTGCAGGCCTGTACCGCAGCCGCGCCCCACAAGGGGCGCGGGGCCGTATCGATGTGCGGCTCCGCCGCGTGGGCGCGACCAGCCACACACAACCCGCACCCACCAACAACACACACCACCCACCCCCTACCGGGGCGGGGTCGAAGGGGCAGAGCCCCTGGAGGATGGGACGGGTAGGGGCGGCGGGGGCGAAAAACCCTCGCGCAACCACCCCGGCAGGGGAATGCCTCCCCCAACCCGAAGGTTGCCCACCCCGGGGAGCGAGAACCGCACGGGCGTACGCTGGTGTACGCCGAAGAATCGAAGATTACCCAAAGCAATCAGCAGGGAGCCGATGTGTCCGCAGTCGCACCCGACGGACGCAAGATGCTGCGCCTGGAGGTCCGGAACAGCCAGACCCCCATCGAGCGCAAGCCCGAGTGGATCAAGACCCGGGCGAAAATGGGCCCCGAGTACACGAAGATGCAGAGCCTCGTGAAGAGCGAGGGCCTGCACACGGTCTGCCAGGAAGCCGGCTGCCCCAACATCTACGAGTGCTGGGAGGACCGCGAGGCGACCTTCCTCATCGGCGGCGACCAGTGCACCCGCCGCTGCGACTTCTGCCAGATCGACACCGGCAAGCCCGAGGCCCTCGACCGCGACGAACCCCGCCGCGTGGGCGAGTCCGTGGTCACGATGGACCTGAACTACGCCACGATCACCGGCGTAGCCCGCGACGACCTCCCCGACGGCGGCGCCTGGCTGTACGCCGAGACCGTTCGGCAGATCCACCAGCAGACCGCCGAACGGGAAGCCGGGCGGACCAAGGTCGAGCTCCTCGCCCCGGACTTCAACGCCGTACCGGAGCTGCTGCAGGAGGTCTTCGCCTCCCGCCCCGAGGTCTTCGCGCACAACGTCGAGACGGTCCCCCGCATCTTCAAGCGCATCCGCCCGGGCTTCCGCTACGAGCGCTCGCTGAAGGTCATCACCGAGGCCCGTGACTACGGCCTGGTCACCAAGTCGAACCTGATCCTCGGCATGGGCGAGACCCGCGAGGAGGTCAGCGAGGCGCTCCGGCAGCTGCACGACGCGGGCTGCGAGCTCGTCACCATCACGCAGTACCTGCGCCCCTCCGTCCGCCACCACCCCGTGGAGCGCTGGGTCAAGCCGCACGAGTTCGTGGAGCTGAAGGAGGAGGCCGAGCAGATCGGCTTCTCGGGCGTCATGTCCGGCCCTCTGGTCCGCTCGTCGTACCGCGCCGGCCGGCTGTACCAGATGGCCGTCGAGAAGCGTGGCGCGTACGTCGCTTCGCAGGCGGTCTGAGCCCCGAACGACAGCCCATACGGGCCGTACGGCCCGTATGACACCCCCCCGCACAGCAGCCCGTACGGCAGTCGGCACGGCAGTCGGTAAGCCCTCCCACCCGACACAACGCCCACCCCCTCCCGTGGCACGCAGTGCCATGCGCGCGTGTGAATCTGCGCACAAGCAACTACCCCTCGGTACTGGCCGATTGACGCGGTCCTGAGCGTCCCCGCAGATGAGGGCGTCATCAGGGCCGCGTCAGGGTTTAAGTGCCGAGTATCAAGGCTTCATTGGCGTTTGACCGGTCAGTCACGCCCTGGTAACACCAATCAGTGACCCTGGCTTCACTGCTCGTGCAGCCTCCGTCAGAGCCGCCGCCATTCCCGAGGGGGGACCTCCTTATGCAGGCCGCGCCCGTACGCGCAACCGCAATCCCGTCGTTCACCGATGCACTCCGTGCCGTCGAGTCGCTGCTGATGAGCAGCGGCCAGCGCACCGCCCGTCGCAACGCCTGGACCTCCGTCCTGGAGGACCGCCGCCGCGCCAAGGACCGCGTCGAGGCCCAGCGCGTCCTCGAAGAGGCCGTCGCGCCGCGCCTCCCGCAACACCAGCTCTGAGCCCGCCCCACCGCCGAACTCGCACGCCCGCTCCATCCGGCACCGGCACCGCCGCCGTCCGGCGCCGCTCCCCCGTGCTGCCGCCGGTCGCCGGTCCCCACCCGGCACCGCCGTCGTCCTCGCTCCCCGGGCCACGTAGACTTCGTGGCATGGCGAGGAAGGAAACCGCAGCGGACGCTGCGAACCCCGGGCGACTCAAGCAGATCGCCCTGACCTACAAGATGACCCGCAGGGCCGACAAGAAGATCGGTCTTGTACTCGCGGCTGTCGGAATCTTCACCTTCGGTGTCTTCCTCGCGATCGGTTTCTTGATCGGTCACCCCATCTATCTCGGCATTCTCGGCTTCCTGCTCGCCTTCCTCGCGACGGCGATCATCTTCGGACGCCGGGCCGAGCGTGCCGCCTTCGGGCAGATGGAGGGCCAGCCGGGCGCCGCAGCGGCCGTGCTGGACAACATCGGCCGGGGCTGGACGACGACCCCGGCGGTGGCGATGAACCGCAACCAGGACGTGGTGCACCGCGCCGTCGGCAAGGCCGGCATCGTCCTGGTCGCCGAGGGCAACCCGAACCGGGTGAAGAGCCTGCTGGCCGCCGAGAAGAAGCGGATGGCCCGCGTCGTCGCGGACGTACCCGTGCACGACATCGTCGTCGGCACCGGCGAGGGCCAGGTCAAGCTGAAGAAGGTCCGCACGACCATGGTGAAGCTCCCGCGCGTACTGTCCGGCCCCCAGGTCACCGCCACCAACGACCGCCTCCGCGCGATGGGCGACCTGATGAGCAACATGCCGCTGCCGAAGGGCCCGATGCCCAAGGGCATGCGGATGCCGCGGGGCGGCCCCAAGATGAGGTGACTTCTTCTCCGGTACGGCATTTCTCGTACGACGAAGGGGGCGCCCGGTGTGTACCGGGCGCCCCCTTCGTCGTACGAGAAAGAAAAACTAGATCCGCACCTCAACCGTCCGCGCCAGCCGGTCGTGCAGGCCGCGGCCGTCGCGGTCCCAGACGAGGGCCGGGATGGCGAGGCAGAGGAGGAGCGAGCGGAGCAGGACGCGCAGGGGGTTGACCTGGCCGGTGTCCTCGGTGACCACGCGGAGGCCGAAGAGGCGCTTGCCCGGGGTGAAGCCGACGGTGCCGACCGTGAGGGCGTGGAGGGCGAAGAAGATGAGCAGGGCCCAGTTGCCGGTCGCCTGGCCGTAGCCGTCAGTGATCAGGCCGTATGCGATCAAGAGGCAGAGGCCCCAGTCGAACGCGAGGGCTCCGAGCCGGCGTCCCGGGCGGGCGATCGAGCCCGGCCCCTCCTCCGGCAGACCGAGCTGCTCACCCCGGTATCCGAAGTCCACACCGGCTTCCTCGGCGGCCGCGCGGGGGCCGGAGAGCCACGATCCGATTGCTTGCCTCTTGTCCACCTGACCACGGTACTGCCCCCCTTCCCGCATCCGGACAGGTGGGGTGACTCGGACCGAGTCCGGTTAACCTGGGTGAAACAAATGGGTCATGCCCGAGAAATCACGCGTCCCTAGGGTCGAGGTCAGCGTGTGCCACCGCACTGGCCGCACGAACGAACTACCACCCCGGCAGGACGGTCGGGAGTAGGAGGAGCTGGATGTTCCAGAACGCCGACGAGGCCAAGAAGTTCATCGCGGACGAGGACGTCAAGTTCGTCGACGTCCGCTTCT
The DNA here is from genome assembly GCF_053591955.1 of Streptomyces sp. NPDC002845. Taxonomy (NCBI): domain Bacteria; kingdom Bacillati; phylum Actinomycetota; class Actinomycetes; order Kitasatosporales; family Streptomycetaceae; genus Streptomyces; species Streptomyces sp. NPDC002845. Next base: position 3,629 of record NZ_JBSFUU010000117.1, read on the forward strand.
GCGACCTGCCGGGCGTGATGCAGCACTTCACGGTGCCCGCCGAGGCGTTCGACCCGAACGACGAGCTGGCGTTCGACGGCTCCTCGATCCGCGGCTTCCAGGCCATCCACGAGTCCGACATGGCGCTCCGCGCCGACCTGTCCACCGCGCGCGTCGACCCGTTCCGCCGCGACAAGACGCTGAACATCAACTTCTTCATCCACGACCCGATCACGGGCGAGCAGTACTCCCGTGACCCGCGCAACGTGGCGAAGAAGGCCGAGGCCTACCTCGCCTCCACCGGTATTGCCGACACCGCGTACTTCGGCCCCGAGGCCGAGTTCTACGTGTTCGACAGCGTGCGCTTCGCCACCTCGCAGAACGAGTCCTTCTACCACATCGACTCCGAGGCGGGCGCCTGGAACACCGGTGCGCTGGAGGACAACCGCGGTTACAAGGTCCGCTATAAGGGCGGCTACTTCCCGGTCCCGCCGGTCGACCACTTCGCCGACCTGCGCGCCGAGATCTCCCTGGAGCTGAACCGGGCCGGTCTGCAGGTCGAGCGCCAGCACCACGAGGTGGGCACCGCCGGCCAGGCCGAGATCAACTACAAGTTCAACACGCTGCTCGCCGCCGCCGACGACCTCCAGCTCTTCAAGTACATCGTGAAGAACGTCGCCTGGCGCAACGGCAAGACCGCAACCTTCATGCCGAAGCCGATCTTCGGTGACAACGGCTCGGGCATGCACGTCCACCAGTCCCTGTGGCAGGGCGGCTCCCCGCTCTTCTACGACGAGCAGGGCTACGCCGGCCTGTCGGACACCGCCCGCTTCTACATCGGCGGCATCCTCAAGCACGCCCCGTCGCTGCTGGCCTTCACCAACCCGACGGTGAACTCGTACCACCGCCTGGTCCCCGGCTTCGAGGCCCCGGTCAACCTGGTGTACTCGCAGCGCAACCGCTCGGCTGCGATGCGTATCCCGATCACCGGCTCGAACCCGAAGGCCAAGCGTGTCGAGTTCCGCGCGCCCGACTCCTCCGGCAACCCGTACCTGGCCTTCTCGGCGCTGATGCTGGCCGGTCTGGACGGCATCAAGAACAAGATCGAGCCGGCCGAGCCGATCGACAAGGACCTCTACGAGCTGGCCCCCGAGGAGCACGCGGGCGTCCCGCAGGTCCCGACCTCCCTCCCGGCCGTCCTCGACTCCCTGGAGGCCGACCACGAGTTCCTCCTCCAGGGCGACGTCTTCACGCCGGACCTGATCGAGACCTGGATCGACTACAAGCGCACCAACGAGATCGCCCCGCTCCAGCTGCGTCCGCACCCGCACGAGTTCGAGCTGTACTTCGACGTGTGATCCGCCCCGTGGGCTCAGGAGCCCCGTCATCGCCCTCGGGCGGTGGCGGGGCTCCGTCGTTTTCCGCCTTGTCCAGGGCTGGACGGAACCCGTTCCTGGAAGCGCGGGCGCACAATGGAGAGTGGGACGAGTGCCCGATAGTTGAGGTGGTTGTGATGCGGAGCCGCTTCCAGGCCGACCGGCGGCTGACTCGGAGGATGGGGCTCACCCTGTTCCTGCTCGGGTTGGTGTACGTGGTCTTTGTCGCCGCGCTGGTCGCGTTGCTGAAGAACTGGGTTCTGGTGGCCGTGATCGCGGCGGGGCTGCTTGCCGCGCAGTACTGGTTCTCCGACCGGATCGCGATGTACGCGATGCGCGGACGGGTCGTGGAGCGGGAGCAGTATCCGGAGCTGCACGGCGTGATCGACCGGCTGTGTGCCACGGCTGACATGCCCAAGCCGCTCGTCGCCGTCTCCGACATGGAGATGCCGAACGCGTTCGCTACCGGGCGGAACCCCGATCACGCGGTGGTCTGTGTGACCAGGGGTCTGCTGCGCCGGCTGGAGCCGGCGGAGCTGGAGGGGGTGCTCGCACACGAGCTGTCGCATGTGGCGCACAAGGACGTCGCGGTGATCACCATCGCCTCGTTCCTCGGTGTGCTCGCGGGACTCATCGTACGGTTCGCCTTCTACTCGCAGCTGTTCGGCGGCGGACGCAGGGACCAGAACACGGCCGTGGTGTTCATGGCGGTGATGGGTGTCTCCGCGGCCGTGTACGCGATCAGCTTCCTGCTCATCCGGGCGCTGTCCCGGTATCGGGAGCTGGCCGCGGACCGGGCGGCGGCCCTGCTCACCGGGCGGCCGTCAGTGCTGGCCTCCGCGCTCACCAAGGTCACGGGGGACGTCGCGCGGATCCCGACGAAGGACCTGCGGTCGGCGCAGGCCTTCAACGCCTTCTACTTCACGCCCGCGCTGGGCGGCGAACACAGTGCGGCACGGCTCTTTTCCACCCACCCCAGCCTGGAGCAGCGCGTCGAGCAGCTGGGCCGGATCTCCGCCGAGCTGGGCGAGGCGACCGCTCGCGGGAAGGACTGAGGCATGGGGCTGCTGGATGTGCTGTTCGGTCGTACGAAGCCGGTCGCGCCCGATCTCGACCGGCTCTTCGCGCTCCCGTCGGCCGCGGTCACGCTCCAGGCGGCGGCCGGGTTCACGCCGACGGGCGCCGGTGCCGTGTGCTTCTCCAGCGTGGAGGGCTCGGCCTTCGCCGAGGTGCACCGGGAGGTGCAGGCGCTGCTGGACACCGACGCCGACCGTACCGGTCCCCCGGTCGAACTCCAACGGGATGCCTACGGCTACTCGTGGCTGGTCTCACGCCGGGCGCCCGACGAGTTGCCCCTCCTCGTCAACGACCTGCACGCGGTGAACAGTGCCTTGGAGGCCAACGGGTTCGGCCCGCAGCTGCTGTGTTCACTCGTGGGGTTCCGGAATGACGAGGGCCGTCGACTGGAGCTTGTGTACCTCTACAAGAGAGGAACCTTCTACCCCATGTGCATACTTTCTGATCAGCGGAAACGCGACAACGCAGTTGAGCTGCAAGTAGCCGCAGCGCTGGGGAACGACCTGCGGATCGAGAAGGACCTGGGCCGCTGGTTCCCGCTGTGGGAAACCCCCGACATGCTCGACTGAGCACCCCTAGAAGGCGTATACGGATACAAATCTGAACACCGAGTATGAAGCGTCTCTGGAACTCTGTGTGTGCCTGAGGGTTTCAGGCTTTTCGGGCGCGGCGTGGCCGTGTGCGGTTGCCGTCGTGGGGTCCGAACCTCGGGGTGAGGGGGTGGACTTCGGTGGCGTGCGCGTGGTGGAAGCCGGTCTGCTCGGCGGCGCGGGTGCGCCACCGACAGGTTCCGCGGGAGAGCCGCCCCCGGTCGGCCGGAGGAGGCTCCGGGCGGTGGGGGGCGGGTGCTCCATGACCTGGCACCGGCCCGTGAGGGCCAGGTGCCTGGGTGTCATGCCCCGCCGGACGCTGGACCACCCCGGTGGGGGTGGTGGCGGGGACCGTACGCACATCGGGCATACGGCGGGAAGCTGGTGACCGGCGGGCCGGGGAGGGCCGGGCCGGTGTGGGGCGCATCTTGCCGGGAGTGGTCTTCGGCCCGGGCGGGCGGGGTGGTGCGGCCGCTTGGCGGCGGGCGCGGCGCAGGCGGCGGGTGGTCTTCTTGGGGCGGCGCACCGCGTGGACGGTGCCCTCCACGGTGGTGCGGATGGCGCGGGCGCCGGTGGCGCGGTCGGTTGCGGTGTGGGTCTGGGCGAGCAGTCCGCGGGAGACGATCCGGCGGGCGGCGGCCAGGTCCCGGTCCATGGACAGTGCGCACCCGGTGCAGTGGGCCCATGTCCAGCCGCGCTCGTCGAGCCGGTCCGGGGCGGGGTGATGGGTGAGCGGTGCGAGGCAGCCGGGGCAGAAGGCGGAGGTGCCCCTCGCGGGGACAGTGACCACCGCGATGCCCGCCTTCGCGGCCAGGTGCCGGATCGCCTCGGCGACGGTGCCGCGCACCTGCCCGGACAGCCGGGCGTTACCGCGCCTGCGGCCGCGTGCCTCCAGGGTGGCGAGGTCTTCGAGGTAGATGACGGTGGCGCCGAGCGCGACCGTCTGGTCGACGGCCCAGCGGGCCGCCGACCACGCCAGCGCCTGATTGAGGCGGCGGATGCGGGCACACACCCGCTCGTGCTCAACCTGCAGCACTGCGGCCTTGTCCAGGAGGTCGGCCCAGGCCAGGTGGGGGGAGCCGAGCCCGTCCGCCAACGTGCGGTAGTGGTCGCGTCGGGTGGCGAGGTGTTCGCGGTGGGTGCGCAGCCGGTGCAGTTTCGCACTGATGGCGGTGGCGTCGAAGACCAGCGGACGGCCGTCGGTGACCACCCGCCTGCTCTCGCCCCGCCCGGTCAGGCGGCCCACCGTGCCGGTCAGCAGCGTGTTCACCCCCCAGTCGAAACCGAGCGCCACCCGGTGCCCGGACGCCTTGGCGGCCGGGGCGGGCTGGGAGTGCGGCAGGTCCACCGCGATCCGCCCGGCCCGAGTGGGGCGCAGGGCCGGGGTGTGCAGGACCGCGTCCGGACCGACGGTGCCCGGCAGCCGCAGGTCGATCACATGCCAGGCCCAGTCCCGCCCCGAGCCGGGGGCCGCGCACAGCGGGAGCTTCACCCGCAGCCTGGCCGTGGCCTCGTCCACCCGGTCAAGGGTGACCTGCTGGCGGTCCATCGCCGCCAGCAGCACCTGCGCCGCGGCCTCGGGCGGCTCCTCCAGCTCGCACAGTCCGGCGGGCAGGCGCCCGTGCTCGGCCGCATAGGCGCGCACCTGCCGGGTCCGGTTGCGGATCTCCGCACCCGGCGGGCAGCAGCGCCCGCAACGCCGTCCACTCCGCCCCGGTGCGCCGGGCGGGGTCGGCGGGCCAGGTGGCCAGGACCGCCGCCACGATGGTGCGCCGGTGCACCGCCAGACGCAGGGTGCGCGCCGCGTACTCCTCGGCCGCCCGGCACACCCGGTCCGACACATACACCCCCTCGGCCAGCACGGCAGCCCTCGTCCAGCCCAAGCGGCGCAGCGCCATCCACCCCTTGGACGGCAGCTTCTCACCCCGCCCGTCGACCCCGGCGGCCAGCACATCCAGCGAACCCTCGTCCCACCGGCAAGCCACCAGAGCCCGGGTCAGCTCCCGGCACAAGGAGGCAAGGAAGGACACCCGCTCCCACAGCAGCCGCTGACCCACCTGTTCGCCACTTCCCTCGACCACACCACCGAAGGCGGTGCACGTGGCCGTCGCCACCAACCGGCCCACACCCACCACCCCCTCCACCGCTCCGAACCGGGCACATCCCCGCACCCGATCGGCCTAACGACCGACCACCGCACAAAGACACGCACCCCAGCGACCACACCCGATTCACGCAGGAAAGCGCAGTGAAACCATCAACAGTTGAAGACCCTTGAGGCTGCTACCGACAGGTGACAGGTGGGAGTACCGGGGCATTGGTAAAACCTGGCGGGAACTATGGGAAGCAACCGAGGTACCCGAGCTGGAGAAGCTGATGAGGAAGAACGGGGTGCAGTTCTTCTGTTACAAGGACTCGTTCGAGCTGTTCATCCCTGAACACCTGAAGGTGTGACAAAGCAACCCATGACAGGCCTCTGCGGATGCGGGTGGGTGGCTGAGCCGTGTCGGGGGTCCATCCGATGGGGGTGTGCGGCGAGTCATACAGCCTTCCCCTCCGACGCGCCTACCGCTCTCCCCTCCGTCCTCGCGCGCCCGGTCGTCCGGCCTGAGCAGGCGTTCCCGAAGAGGATCGTGCGGCGGAAGGACGGCTCCCGCTACCGGCCCGTCGACCTGGCCACCACCATCCGCTGCTCCGACGGCATGTCCTCGGAGCTCGCCTCACTGGCCGAACAGGGCCAGGACTGCCTCCGGTTGACCTCGGCGCTGTGCACGGATGCCGAGCGGCGGTCGCAGGTAACGGTCACCGTGGTGAGCTTCCTGCGCGTCGAGGACGCCTGGATTGTGTTCGGGATGGCGGCCATGGACCCGGTGACGTATCAGGTGGTCTCGCTCGATCCGCCGCCCCAGGCGGGAATGCCGACCGTGCCGCCCGGCTCGGCGGCCCGAGTGCCGTGAGTGAATGACGGCATGAGTGAGCTCTCCTCCTTCAGGCACGAATACGACGGTGAACAACTCAGCGGGGTGTACGGCGATGGCAGTGATCGCCTGGGCGCGGCCACTGTCGTGCTGTTGCACGGGGCGGGCGGCAGCAGCAAGGAGCGATGGGTCCCACTGCTCGAAGAGTTCGTCGCGCGCGGCTGCCGGGGATTCACCCTCGACTTCTCGGGACACGGCGACAGCACGGGCGCGTTGCGGGAACTGAGCCTGCGCAGACGCTTCGAGCAGGCCGTCGCCGTCATCGGGGCGCGGGTTCCGGCGGACGGGCCGCTGGTCCTCGTCGGGTTCAGCATGAGCGGCCAGACGGTGGCCGATCTCGCCGGGTTCTACGGCGAACGCGTGGCGGCGATCGGCCTGTGCGCGCCCGCGGTGTACGCGGCGGAGGCCTGGCCTCTCCCCTTCGGTGACGGCGACGGCCGGTTCAGCGGCGTCATCCGTACGCCGGAGAGCTGGGGCGACTCCCCCGCGCTGGACGCGTTCCGGTCGTACGAGGGCCGGGCCGTCCTCGCCGTCCCCGGCACCGACCATGTCATCCCGGACGCTGTGACCGAGGCGGTCACGGACGCGCTCGCCGTCCGCGCCCAGTTCACCCGCCTCGAACTCCCCGACGCGGACCATCACTTGGGCGCATGGCTGCGCGATCACCCCGACGACCGGCGGCAGTTCGTGGACGCCGTACTGACGGGCCTGGGCGAGCAGGGGTGGACGGCGACGCGGACGTGGGTGGCCAAGCAGTTGCCGGAGGGCAGGAACGTACGGAATTCGGCTGTCCTGTACGGGGGTTGGAGTTCGCAGATGCGGCGGCTCACTCTCGACGACGGTACCGGTCTTGTCCTGCGGTCCTTCGTGAAGCCTTTCTTCCGGCGGCATGCTCCGGGGCTGCTGGGGCGTGAGGCGGCGGTGCTGGAGCTGCTGCGCGGGTACGACGGGATACCCGCGCCCGAGCTGCGGGCCGTCGACGCCTCCGGTGAACACGCTGATCATCCCTCGCTGTTGATGTCCTTGCTGCCGGGGGTGGTGTGCGTCGACGAGGAGGATGAGGATCTCCAACGACGGATCGACCTGCTGGCCGGTCAACTCGCCAGGATTCACGCGGTCGTACCGGAGGAGCGGCCGCGGCCGTACCAGGCGTGGACCTCGGCCGAGCGGGTGCGGACACCCGGTGGTGCGCTGTGGGAGCGGGCCGTCGATGTGATCCGGGGCGAGGCGCCCGCGTACGAAGGGTGTTTTCTGCACCGGGACTTCCATCCCGGGAACGTGCTGTTCAGCGGTGCGGGCGAGGGGCTGCGGGTCAGTGGGGTCGTCGACTGGGTGGAGACCTCGTGGGGGCCGGCGGATCTCGATGTCGCCCGTTGCTCCACGGCGTTGGCGTTGCTGCATGGGGCGGAGTACGGGCTCGGGTTCGGGGAGCGGTACGAGGCGTGCGGTGGGCGTCGGCTGGTCGAGGGTGAGGCCCACTTGTACTGGCGGCTGCTGGACGCGCTGGGCTATGCGCCCGACGCCGGGAAGCTGGCGGGGCCCTGGCAGGAGCTGGGGCGGACGGATCTGACGCCGGGGGTGTTGGGGGCGCGGCTGGAGGCGTATGTGGAGGGGCTGTTGGAGCGGTACGCCTAAGCGCTCTGCTGGAAGTGCCGCGATGTGCCGTCGTTCGTCTGCGGCGGCGTCGTGGCTGGTCACGCCCAGCGGCGGAGCCGCATATGTCACAGCCTCGCGCCCCTGGAGGGGCGCCGGGCGGCCCCCCAAGGCCAAGGGGGCGCCCGGCGTCGGCGTTCAGCGGGAGTAGCGCATCAGTGCGCGGACCATGTGGCACGTCGTGTCTGATGGCGGGTGGACGCCGATGATCTCCGCGGCGCTGCGGATCGTCTCGTTGTGGGCCTGGTTGGGCATGTAGATGCCGGAGTCGAGAAGGGCGATCGCGAGGCGCATGGCCTTCAGGCGCCGGTTGTGCGTGATGTACCACTCGCGGGGCCGGCCTGGCGGCAGCGGGCGCTTCTCGACGGGCTTGTACGGCAGGTCGAGCAGAACGGGGCGCTTGGCGGTGGACTGGGTGGGCAACGGCTTGAGTGCGGCAGCGGGCACAGGCATCCTCCTGTCGCGGTCAGGGCGCCGCACGGGACCTCCGGCCGCGCCCTCGAACACTGGTTTAATTCTACCGCCCGGCACTGACAAAAGCCCCTGGCCACAAGGGCTTCCGGGGGTGCAGTGACGCAGGTGGAAGACGGGTTTCGCGGGTCCAGGGGCTACCGTGGGCGGCATGGAAATCTGGATCAATCCGGCGTGCTCCAAGTGCCGCAGCGCCGTCGGACTGCTCGACGCCGAGGGTGCCGAGTACACCGTCCGCCGCTATCTGGAGGACGTGCCGAGCGAGGACGAGATCCGTGCCGTACTGGAGCGGCTCGGGCTCGAACCGTGGGACATCACCCGCACCCAGGAGGCCGCGGCCAAGGAGCTCGGTCTGAAGGAGTGGGCGCGGGACGCCGACTCGCGCGACCGGTGGATCAAGGCGCTCGCCGAGCACCCGAAGCTGATCCAGCGGCCGATCATCACCGCGGACGACGGAACGGCGGTGGTGGCCCGCAGCGACGAGGCCGTACGGGATGTCTTGTCCCGGTAGTGAGGTAGTGGGCGGTTTGTCGGGCGGTGGGAGTCGGGAGGGTCCTCACTGTTACCCTCCGCCGCCATGACGTTTGGTGATCAAGGAACGCCGTACGGGCCGGACGGGTCGTACAGGCAGCAGTACGGACCCGGGCCCTACGATCCGCATGCCGCGTGGGCAGCCGAGCAGGAGCGGATACGCGCGACGCGCCGGACCCGCCGTATCCAGCTCGCGGCCGGAAGCGCGATCGGCGTCGCGCTCGTCGCGGCGGTCGTCGCCGGGCCGCTGATCTACGCGGGCGACGGGAATGGCGGCGGCGAGGCGCCCACCCCGCTCGCGGCCGGGAGCGGCACCGGCTCCCCCGCCGCCGCGCCGTCCGTCGAGGTCACCCTCCCCTCCGACGCGCCCTCCGCGCTCCCGTCGCTGCTCGCGCGGCCGGTCATCCGGCCGGAGCAGGCGTTTCCCGAGGAGAGCGTGCGCCTGGAGGACGGTTCGGTGTACGAGCGGGTCGACCTGGCCACCACCACCGAGTGCGCGTACGCCATGTCGCCGGAGCTGGCCGCGCTGATCGAGCAGGGCGAGCCATGTGCCCGGTTGACGGCGGCGCTGTTCACGGACGCCGAGCGGCGTTCGCAGGTGACGGTCACCGTGCTGAGCTTCGACCGGGTCGAGGATGCCTCGCGGGTGTTCGCGATGGCCTCCCTGGACCCGGTGACGTATCAGGTGGTCTCGCTCGACCCGCCCCCGCAGGCGGGGCTGCCGACCGTGCCGCCCGGGGCGCCGGGTGTCTTCCAGCGACTGATGACGGTGCGTTCCGTGGTGTTCGCGGGCGGACAGTGGGGCGACGGCGCCGAGACCGGGGAGGAGGCGCTGACCGGGCAGACGACCGGGCTGCTCCAGTACGTCAGCGACAGGGTGGTGGCGTACGAGGAGGGGAAGGGCAACTGAGCCCTCCCCCGGCCGAAGCTCGTCACCCCGGGCCGTGAGGCCGACCGTCGCACGGAGGGGGCGGCCAGCCTCACGCTCGCTTGTCACAGGCTCGGCCGAGCGATGTGTTCGTACCCCTCATACGGCCATGCAACCTCATCGCATACGAGCCGCCGCACCGCCCGCCGCACCGCCGTCGCTCTGCGTATGCAAACGCCGTCCGGGGCCACACCCGGCACCGCGCGAGCGCGCTCACCGCGCGAGGGACGGACCACGAACACCAGGTAACACGGGGTTCACATTCGAGCAATGATCGGGAAATCGGCTTTTGACAGGCTGCCGCGCATTACCCGGCGCCCCAGTGCAGCAGCGCCGTGCACCCGCAACGATTCCGGCTGCGCCGACTGAGCAGTCGAGACCCCGAAGGATGAGGCCCGTGACCTTCAAGGCTGAGTACATCTGGATCGACGGTACCGAGCCGACGGCCAAGCTCCGTTCCAAGACGAAGATCCTGGCCGACGACGCCAAGGGTGCCGAGCTGCCGATCTGGGGCTTCGACGGGTCCTCCACGAACCAGGCCGAGGGCCACGCCTCGGACTGCGTGCTCAAGCCGGTCTTCTCCTGCCCCGACCCGATCCGCGGCGGCGACGACGTCCTCGTCCTGTGCGAGGTTCTGAACATCGACCTCACGCCGCACGCGTCCAACACGCGCGCCGCGCTGGTCGAGGTGGCCGAGAAGTTCGCCGCCCAGGAGCCGATCTTCGGCATCGAGCAGGAGTACACCTTCTTCGACGGCGCCCGCCCGCTCGGCTTCCCCGAGGGCGGCTTCCCGGCCCCGCAGGGCGGCTACTACTGCGGTGTCGGCGCCGACGAGATCTTCGGCCGCGAGGTCGTCGAGGCCCACCTGGACAACTGCCTCAAGGCGGGTCTGGGCCTCTCCGGCATCAACGCCGAGGTCATGCCCGGCCAGTGGGAGTTCCAGGTCGGCCCGCTGTCCCCGCTTGAGGTCTCCGACCAGATGTGGGTGGCCCGCTGGCTGCTCTACCGCACCGCCGAGGACTTCGGCATCTCCGCCACCCTCGACCCGAAGCCGGTCAAGGGCGACTGGAACGGCGCCGGCGCGCACACCAACTTCTCCACGAAGGCGATGCGCGAGGGCTACGACGCGATCATCACCGCGTGCGAGTCGCTGGGCGAGGGCTCGAAGCCGCTCGACCACGTCAAGAACTACGGCGCCGGCATCGACGACCGTCTGACGGGCCTGCACGAGACCGCCCCGTGGAACGAGTACTCGTACGGCGTCTCGAACCGCGGTGCCTCGGTCCGCATCCCGTGGCAGGTGGAGAAGGACGGCAAGGGCTACATCGAGGACCGCCGCCCGAACGCCAACGTCGACCCGTACGTCGTGACGCGTCTGATCGTCGACACCTGCTGCTCCGCCCTGGAGAAGGCCGGCCAGGTCTGATCCGCACATCGGCTCCGAAGAGCTGCGCGAGGGGCGCCCACCGTTGCGGTGGGCGCCCCCTCACGTTGTCGGCCCGCTGACGAGGGTGTACCTGGCACCACCTCCCCACCCTCGCCCGTCGTCGACGTACGGCTGCCGCCCTCGCACACTGACGAGGGGTTGCAGTGCGCTCTCGAGGCCCGCCGGAACCGGCCGGGGCTGCCCGTGCTGGTGCTGTCGCAGCACGTGGAGCAGTTGTACGCGCGGGAGTTGCTCGCCGACGGCACGGGCGGGGTCGGGTATCTGGTCAAATACCCGGGAATGAATTCCCGGGCTTGTGGGTCGAGTCGTCGATGGCTTCGACGGTGCTCGCCACGTCCAGCCCTCGCTCTCGTCGCTAGGCGATGAGGGTGAGGGCAGGGGCGATTGACTGCGCCCCGCAGACCCAGGCCATCCACCCTCGCTGGGAGATGTTCTGGGACGCATTGGAATCTGCGTGCTCAGCGAAGCCGCAGACCGTGCAGGCGAACACGGCCTGGGAGGGCCGGTTGCGCCGGGAGATGTGGTGGCAGGCGGAGCATTCCTGGCTGGTGTACGCCGGATCGACCTCGACGACCGGGACTCCAGCCCGGCGGGCCTTGTAGCCGATGAACTGGCCGAGTTGGTGGAAGGACCAGGAGTGGATCGTGGCGCGCTGGGGCTTTCTCAGCCGGACCCGGTCCCGGATGGCCTGGAGATCCTCCAGGGCGATACCGGAGCCGGTGCGTTTCGCCTCCGCCACGATCTTTTTGCTCACGCAGTGGTTGATGTCCTTGTTCCGCCGCGCCTCACGCCCCGCCAGGGCTCGCAGGCGGCGTTTGGCGGACTTGGTGCGCTTCTTCTGCAGCTTCCGACGGAGCTTCAGGTCCCTCTCGCGGCGCCGGTTGCGGCGCCTGCCCGCGTGCCGGGTGCCTGCACTGGTGGTGGCGATGTTCATGATCCCCAGATCCACCCCGAGGAAGGCGCCCGGGTGTCGGTTCACGGGTTCCTCGGCCACCTCGCAGGTCGCGATGAGGAACCACTGGCCGTTCTCCCGCAGCAGGTCGGACTCGCCCTTGCGGCAGCGGGCCAGGACCTCCAGCTGCCCGGCCTGCCCGGTGAACGGGACACCTTTCAGACGCCCGTGCAGGGTCCAGATCGACACGGTGCGGTCCTGGTGCTGCCAGGACAGCATCCGGTCGTCATACGGCTGAGCGGCCATCGCCCGGAACACGACCGGCTTCCCGGCCGCCTTCTCGTACCGCTTGGAGCCTTTCGGGCCGTAGGTTCCGGTCAGGTTCGCCCGGAGGGTGGTGTAGGCGTCACAGGTTTTCTTGATCGCGTGCTGAGCGGCCTGCGCACCGAGACTCCAGCGCTCCTTGACCGGCTGATAGAGCCTCTCCCGCAGAGACCGGTTCTTCACCACCCCGGTGCCGAACGCGACCTCGGAAGCATGGTTCGCGGCCTCGTTGCAGGCACGCAGGGTCACCTCAAGTGCCGCCTCCTGTACGGGAGTCGGCAGGAGCTTCACTCGCACCACCAGCTTCATGACACATGACCCTGGCACACCCCCAGGCCGATCGTCACACCGATCCGATCCCATCACCCCCCATCGAGCGACCCGATCGAACGCGCATTCGCATCGCCGACTCCGCCGGGACGCTTCCCGGACGCTCCACGTCCGCCTCTTGCCTCCTGCCACTGCGGTGCTCCGCACCGCAACCCCCAGATGCAATTCCTCCCAGGCGTGAACGCCTGGGGTTCCTTGCGAGACTGTCCGCTGAAGAACCTCTACGGCACCGACCCGCAGGACATCCGCGACGGCGTACTGCAGGAAGCACTCCACCGCCAGCCCAGCGAGGCCGTCGAGTACACCGACCGGGCCGCGCTCATCCTGGGGTACCTCGCCGAACACCTCTCCGGACAGCGCCTCGACCAACGCGGCGATCGCCGAGCGGCTTGTCGTCACGGAACGGGCGATTGCCAAACACACCTCGAACATCTTCGCCAAACTGGGACTTGAGGTGTCGGACGACGACAATCGGCGCGTTCTCGCGGTGCTCGCGTATCTGGATCACGGTCGCTGAGTGATGTTGATTGCCGTCGAGTGGCATTGAATCTCATTCAAAGATTGAGGGATTTACCCGCTCAACCCCCGTTGAAACATGGGCCTCTGTCCCGGTTGTGTCCCAATTGGCCTCATGGAGTTCTAAGTTTTTCCGAGGTTTCTGAACACCCCAGGAGCCCCACGCGTATGGAACGGAGCCGCTTCACTCCTGTCGGGCGCCTCGAAGCCCCGCAAGGAAGTCAGAGGAGTTCCATGGGACGCAACACAAGAAAGCGACGTTCGCCACTGGCCGTTCGGGCCATAGCCGCCTCCGCGGCTCTCGCGATCGGGGGTGGTGGGCTCGTCTGGGCGAACTTCTACGCCTCGGCGCACGAGACGTCGAACAACCAGCAGAACCAGCTCAGGTCCGCGGGTTCACAGATCGCCACGATCGCCTGCCCGGATGTCGGATCTCAGTTGAGGGACGTGCCCGACGGGGCGCGCGCCGGTGTCGATCAGGAGCTGGCGAACCTCGACAAGCAGATCACCGAGGCTTACACCAGGCTGGCGTCGACGCGTCAGGCCCAGGCGGGCGATCCGAACTTCGTGCAGAACGCGATCATCGGCCCGCTGAAGTCCAAGCGCTTCGCGGCCATCGACCGCATCAACATCAACATCCGGCGCGTGGGCGGCAACGCCCCGGACGGGCTGCAGCAGCTCGCCGAGTGCAAGGGCATGGGGGCCGACGAGGTCACCGGCGGAGGCCAGGGCGACCAGAACGGCGACGGTCAGGACCAGGAGCAGGACAACGGTCAGGACCAGGGCCAGGACAACGGTCAGGACCAGGGCGAGGACCAGGGCCAGGACAACGGTCAGGAGCAGGTCGGGGACAACGGCAACGGTGCCGCAGGTCCCTTTGCCGACGACTTCGTCGACATCCTCTCCGTCCAGCCCAACACGCCGCCGTCGAACGGGAACGGGCTCAAGGCGAACGGGAACACCGGTTCGACGGGTTCCTTCACCACGAACTGCGGTGTCAACGAGAACAACAACTTCAACACCGACAACCTGATCGTCGCCCCGGGTGTCGACAACGGCGCCCGCCACACGCACGACTACGTCGGTAACCAGGGCAACAACGGCTTCGCCAGTGACGAGGACCTCGCCAACGCGGAGACCAGCTGCCAGAACCAGGCCGACAAGTCCACGTACTACTGGCCGGTGTTGCGCATCCAGGACGGCACCGACGAGTTCGACGCGAACGAGCTGGGCGGTGGCGCCGAGCTCAACGTGGGCAGCATCCAGCGGGCCCAGCAGGCCGAGATCAGGTTCGTCGGCAACAAGCAGAGCGACGTCGTCGCGATGCCGCGGTTCCTGCGCATCATCACCGGTGCCGCCAACGCCTTCACCGGCGGTGACGCCAACGCCAACGCCTCGATGAGCTGCACCGGCTTCGAGGACAGGCAGCTGTTCGACAAGTACCCGATCTGCCCCGAGGGCAGCCAGCTGGTGCGCACGGCCAACTTCCAGAGCTGCTGGGACGGCCAGAACATCGACAGCGCCAACCACCGTGACCACGTGGACTTCGTCAACGCGGACGGCACCTGCGACAACGGCTTCCAGGCCATCCCGCAGCTGCAGATCCGGCTCGTGTACGACGTTCCGGCCCCGGTCATCGAGAACGGACAGCTTCAGGCCCCGTTCGCGGTGGACGGCTTCCCGGAGGAGCTGCACAAGCCGATCACCGACCACAACGACTTCATCAACGTCATGGACGAGGACCTGATGAACCAGGTGGTCAACTGCATCAACAGCGGCCAGAACTGCCAGTGACCCGGTAAGGGCCACTGAGAGCCATCGAGATCCGCTGAGCCCCACGGAGAAGGGGGGGGGCGGGCTACCCGCGCCCGCCCGCAGGCATGCGGGGGCGCCCCCCCGCCGCCCTC
>NZ_JBSFUU010000117.1:18637-22705 GCF_053591955.1 Streptomyces sp. NPDC002845
TGGTGTCGTGGTGTCCTCCGGTGTGCTCCTCCGACCTGCCCCTCCGAGCCCCGCCCCCCCCCCGGCAGTCGGCCGGCGCCTCCCCCCCGCCCCCCCCCTTCTGCATGTCCGGAGCGCCCGCGAGCGGCCTTCGGTGCCCGCCAGTGCCCGTCAGTGCTTCGAGTGGTCCGTCCCGATCTCCACCGTTCCCCCGAGCCGCTCGCCCAGCTTGTTCACGAGGTCCTCGTGGCCGACGGCGGCCCACTTGCGGCCGACGAGGAAGAAACCGCCCATCATCTTGGACGAGTTGAGCCACTCGCGCTGACCACGGTCGGTGGCGAAGGTGGCGAGGATGTACCTCTCGTCGCCGTCCTCGCAGAGGGCCTGGCGGAGCTCGTCGGCGTCGATCTGCATGTTCGGCTCGCACTTCACCTCGGCGGCGAGCTGTTCGAGGCTGCCGACCGCCGTCTCGGGCGCGGCCTCCTCGTCGCCCCCGCCGGATCCGCACCCCGTCAGCGCCAGGACCGCCGCCGCGCCGGCCAGCGGTAGCTTCGCCCTTGTCAGCCTCATCTGTTCCTCCGGTCCGTTCCGGCGACATGCCGCACGGAGCCCCGGCAAGGGGCCCTCGCCCTCGATACGGCTCCGGCGGGCAAAGTGCTCAAGTAGCGGGTGTCGCCCAGGGACTGTAGCCGGGCAATGAAGCCGGGGAACGAGTCACCCGGGTGGCGGTGACCAACGTAGGATTCGCTCGTTCTGCTGAACGTGCAGTCACAGGATGTCGCTCCGCGCCCCCCAGCAGCCCGCCCCGGACCGGTCGTTGACGTCGAGCAGGCGGAGGCCGCGCTCGTCGAGCACTACCCCCGGCTCGCCCGGCTCGCCTACTTGGTGCTGCCCCCGAGCCTCGGCCGCAACCGGCGGGTGCTCACGGCGCACGCGCTGACACAGCGGGCGCTGCCCCGGAGGCGTACGTCGGCACCCGTGATCCCGGCGCAGTCGACGGGCGGCGGCGGGGGCCGGGACGGCGATCCCGGTTACGCCTTCGTCCGCCTCCATGTCGTGCGTACGGCGCTGGAGGCGGGGCGGCCGCTGACGTTCCGGGCCTGGCCCAAGCGGGCCCAACTGCCGCCGCTGCTCCCCCAGGTGTGGGGCCTGCGCCTCTTCCCCCGCTCGGGCGGCGCCGACGAACTCGCCCTGGACCGGCGGCTGTCGGCGCTCTCGGCCCCGGCCCGGGCGGCGTACGTACTGCGCGGGCTGGAGAAGCTGTCCGAGGCCGACGTGCGGAAGGTGCTGGACGCGGCCGGAGCCGATGACCCGGCCGCCGCGATCGGCGAGGCCGCCGCGGTGCCCGCGCAGGACGGGCCGCTGCGCTCCCCCGAGTTCGATCCCTGCTCGGTGCACGCGCGGCCCACCGACCTGATGCGGCGCAGGCAGCACATGAAGGCCGCGCTGGCCGCCACGGCCGCGGTGGCCGTGTGCGGGGCGCTGCTCGGGCTGCCGGGGGACGGCTGGGGTCGGGACGGGGCGGCGGCACCGCCGTACGCGCGGAATCCGGCGGCCCAGGCTGCCCTGGATCCTGAGAAGTTGACGTCCGCGACGGCGGCGGCGTGGAAGACCTCCGCCCGCACCGACTTCTCTGTCTGGCCCGCCCGCGGCGGCCTCACCGGGGACAGTGCCCTGCTGCGGCGCGCCCTCGCCGTGTGGGCGCGGCCCGGCGAGTCCGTGCAGGTGTCCGCGACCCCCGGCACCCCGGCGGGTGCTCCGCCCGGAGCGCCCCAGCTCCTGTACGCCGGCGAGGTCGACGCCGCCCGGGTCGTGCTGCTGTACGACGGGCTGCGGATCGCGCGCTACGCCGAGCCGGCGGAGGGCACGGGCGGGGCCGCGCTCGACTTCGCCCGGGTCGACGGCGCGACCGGTGCCGAGGCGGGCGCGGTGGTGCTGAACCGGGCCGACGGCAACGTCCGCTATCTGACGGCGCCCTGGGTGACCGGAGCGGCCGTACGGGATCTGATGAAGCCGGACCAAGAGGCGTCGGCGCTGGCGGTGTCGGCGGACGGGGTGACCGATCCGTTCGCGAGCTCCGCCCTGCAGACCGGGGAGTGCCGGGCCTGGAACGTACTGCAGCTGACCGACAACTCCGGTACGCGGCTCCTGACCGACCTCGGCGAACTCACCCCGGCGCACCTCACGGCCGGGCAGCCGGGGGCGCCACGTGAGGCGTCCGGGGAGCTGGAGACGTGGTCGCCGTTCGCGTGCTCGCTGGCCGCCGTGCGGGCGCAGGGCGTGCGGTCGGTGAACGCCTGGCAGTTCGCCCGGCAGCCGCTGCCCGAGGCCGGCGGGGACGGCGACTGGGTGTGCACGCGCGCCGAGACCTGGCGGGGCGACGGGACGCGGGTGCTGGCCCAGTTCCACACGCCGGGCAGCGCCTACGGCTCGGTGGCGGCGAAGGCGGAGGACAGTCCGGCGTGCGGGCCGCGCGACCCGCACGTACTGGCCGGAGTGCTGTGGAAGTCCCGCTCGGGGGCCTGGCACCTGCTGGCCGCCGGGACCAAGGACACCGCCTCGGTCAGCGCGACCGGCGGGGTGCGCGGGTCCGCGCGGGGCAGCCTGCTTTCCGTACGGGCGGAGCAGGGCGCACAGGCCGAGTTGAAGGGAACCCTGGCGGACGGGCGGGAGATCGCCGGGCTGAGGTGACGACCGGGATGAAGGCTGCGATGAAGTGAGGACGCCGGGTGAACACCCTTGACCGGGCTGGTCCATTCGAGGCCGGATTCGATCGGTAAGGTGTTCGCATGACAACCGGGGTTCGCCGCAGGATGGGTGTCGAGGAGCGGCGGCAGCAGTTGATCGGCGTCGCCCTTGAACTGTTCAGCCAGCGCTCGCCCGACGATGTGTCGATCGACGAGATAGCCTCCGCCGCGGGCATCTCGCGGCCGCTCGTCTACCACTACTTTCCCGGCAAACTCAGCCTGTACGAAGCCGCGTTGAAGCGTGCGTCGGACGATCTGGCGGCCCGGTTCGTCGAACCGCGGGAGGGCCCGCTGGGGGCACGGCTGCTGCGCGTGATGCACCGCTTCTTCGACTTCGTCGACGAACACGGCCCCGGTTTCTCGGCGTTGATGCGCGGCGGCCCGGCGGTCGGCTCGTCCAGGACCAACGCCCTCATCGACCACGTACGCCAGGCCGCGTATGTCCAGATCCTTTCGCACCTACGGGTCGACAACCCGCCCGCCCGGCTGGAGCTGGTGATCCGCTCCTGGATCTCCCTCGCCGAGTCCACCGCCCTCATCTGGCTCGAAAACCGCCGCATCCCACGCCGCGAGCTGGAGGCCCAACTCGTCCACGACTTCGCCGCGTTGGCCGCGGTCAGCGCCGCGTACGACGACGAGATGGGCGCCCTGCTGCGCGACATGGTCAAGGACGAGCCGCCGGAGGGCCCTTTCACGGACCTGGTGTCCCGGCTGCTGGCACTGGCGTCACCGACGGCGGAGTAATAAACCCCTCGCAGGGCTACATCATCTCGATCTTCCGGTACGACGGGTCGAGGTCGCGCACCTCGGCGGACAGGTGGATCGTGACCCACCCATCGGGCTCGATGTGCTTGCGCAACAGCTCCAGCACCGCCTCGGTGAGCGCTGCCTTGGTCTCGTCGCTCCGCCCGGCAAGAAGCGCGAGCGTCACATGCACCACGGCATGCCTGTCGAGTTCCTCTTCCGTCCCCACCACTTCGTCCGTGGTCCGCACGACCCGCGTCTTGCACGCCTCGATCCGCGCGCCCGCCTTCTCGACGACCACCGAGTGCAGCGCGAGCACGAACTCGTGCCAGTCGACGTAGTCGAGCGCCGGGGACCGGTCGATGGTGATCTGGGGCATGGACACTCCTGTTCTACGGATATCCCGCTCACCCTAACCGCAGCGCCGACAGCACGATGTCGTCCTCCCACACGCTATGCGCTCGGCTGGAAGCGCGGTGATGAACCTGCGGACCGGTGGGGGCTGGTCGCGCCCACGCGGCGGAGCCGCATATCGATGCGGCCCCGGGGGCCCGGCGGGGGGGGGGGGCGCGGCGGGCGTGGGCCAGGGCCCGGGGCG
>NZ_JBSFUU010000118.1:0-22585 GCF_053591955.1 Streptomyces sp. NPDC002845
GAACCGGCGTGGGTGTGTCAGGCGGGGAACAAGCTGTCGACAAAGCCGCCCAGGTCGACGTGGGAGCGTGCCTCCGGGTGCGAGCGGTAGATCGCACCGGCGCGTTCGGCGTGCTCCAGGCGGCGGATCTCAGTGAGTACTTCGGGAAACTCCCGGGCCTGCTGCGCCGAGGTGGCGAACACGAGGTCATGGGGGTCCACGCAGCCGCTGCCGACCGCTGTGTTCACCCGCTTCCGGCAGCGGCAGGCGTTGGCCTTGTCGAACAGCCCGCACCGAGCACGCATCAGGTGGGTGATCCGCTCCCGGGCACGCTGCAGACGCTTGCGGTACGCGGCCGGCGTGATGCCGAGAATCTCCGCCGCGGTCGCATGGTCCAGTTCCATGATCTCGCCGAGGATGTAGGTCATCCGGTGCTCACGATCCAGGCAGAGCAGCATCGCGAGCGTGCAGCCGACCTTGACCTCCTCGATCAGCAGCTGCTCCTCGACGTCAGGATGCGGTGTCGCCGGAGGGGACTGCGGCAGGCGGGAGAGCTCGGCTTCGAAATCGGTGAAGCTCAGTGCCTGCCGCTCGCCCCGAGTACGGGCGATGGACAGAAACTTGTTGGTCGCCACCCGGTACACCCAGGTGGAGAAGGTGCTCTCGGCCCGGAACCGGTCCAGCCGGGTGACCACCTGGATCAGCGCCTCCTGAGCCGCGTCCTCGGCATCACGAGGATCACCGAAGAACCGCACGGCCAGCCGGAACACTTCCGGCTGCACCGCACGGACCACCCGCTCCAAAGCCGCCCGGTCGCCGCCCACGGCCGCCGTCACGTCCTCAGCCGCCTCACCTGTTCCCGCACGCTTCACGACTGCCCTTCTCTCCCTCACCCGGGCCCGGCCCGCCACATCTTTCAGTGACTTAGACGCTCCCGCCCCGGACGCTGTGACCGGCCAGGGCCGACCGGCAGGCGGCGCGCATCACGGCAGGACGTACGCCGCGACCTCCGTTGTCCCAGCTGGCACACGATCCGGTGATGGGGCAGGTCGGCGAGGACCACGCCGTGCCGGTGGCTGAACGCGATGCCGGTCAGGCTTTACGGCGCGGTCGCGTTCGCGTCCAGCCGCGCCTGTTTCTCCGGCGTGCACAGCATCGGCTGTGTGGTCCTGGACCAGCAGCGTCACCACGAGGTACGCGGCACCCTTGGTCGACGACAACATACCGGTCAGCGAGTCGCCGGTGACCTCGGGCCCAGTCCACAGGTCTGCAACGCGCTCGCCGTGGCGACCACAGACACGCTGAGACTGGATCTCTGCGCCTCCGCATCTGAGTCACAGCGTATGAGACGGGCCTTCTCCTCGGAGCTGAACATCAAAGGCTCAGACCCACGGAACCGGGTGCCTTGCGACCGGGTCCATCCCCGTGGCCTTGGTGAGCCCCTTTGTGACGTGGTCGGGCAGCTCACGCTCGGCAACGGGTCTTAGAGGGCGGTGCTGAGGTTTTCGATGACCGCGCGGGCGGCGTCCTCCGAGCCTGCCGCGGCGCCGGCGGCAATGGCTCCGGTCGCGATGGGGGCGAAGTAGCCCTTCAGCGCAGCCACGGCACGGCGGATCTTTCCGCGGTCCGGTTCCGTCTGCACCACCTCGTTGAGGACTTCCTCGCCAGCGGCTGCGGCGTCTTCGATGTCTTCCTCGGAGACGCCCATGGTGGGCAGTTGCCGCAGGGCGTCGACGACTGCTTGGGCGATGGCCTCGAACCCGGGGGCGATCTGCTGGCCCTCGGTGTGCTGGGTCTGGTCGACCGAGGTGTTGCCCCACGCCAGCTGAGCATTGTTGAGGTCGCCGTGGATCACGGGACCGTTGAAGATGTTGCCGCCACCCAGGATGCTGCCGGAGCCGAGGGACAGACCCGAGGTGTCGGACTCCACCCGGGCCTTGACCGGGTGCTTGTCCATCTCCCGCTGGATCTCGTTCATCATCTTCCGGATGCCCTGCCTGTTGATCTTGAAGCCGCTACGTGCCATCGCTGTCTCCAGTCGTGGATCGTTCGTGCACCGCCATTGTGAGGCACGCCACCGACAGCGCGTTCCGGCCTCGGCGACCGCCCGCCTGCTGCCGTCGACAGTTGCGGAAAATACCCAGCACACTGGTCTCCTGAACGGTGATGATGCTCGCTATGAGCGACACCGCGGCCGATGACTGGTCACCGGCGGACCACCCGTATGCGATCGCAGTATCGGAGGCGCAGTGGTGGAAGAGCGCCGCCATGCTCGCGGTCCGGCGGATGCGCGCCGACGGCGGAATGCTCGGCTGGGTCGACTCCCGGCAGATCGACGCGCGACAGCTGTGTGTCGCCCTGTGCCAGCTGCTCACGGCGGAGAAGCTGCAGCAGCTCGCCCTGGATGAACTCGGCGTCGACCCGGCGGCCGTGCAGGCCTTGGAGCAGGCGCGGGAGCGGTTCGAGACTGCGCTGCCCGGCATCAAGCACATGCGTGACGGTCTGACTCACTTCGAGGATTGGTCCCGCGGGAAGGGGCGCGGCCCGCAGAAGGAGCGAATCAAGGCCGGTGAGGCGCCGCGTGACGTCGCGCGCGCCTTCTGGGGCTTCGGCTATGACCCGACCACCGACACCGTTTCCCTGGGGCCCTTCCGTATCGACGTCGGCGCAGTCGACCAGGCCGCCGGTGAACTGGCCCACGCGATCTACATGGCCGCCCGTGAGGTCGACAAGAAGGACACCGCCGAACTGCACGCCACGGCTGTCCAGGCACTCGCCAGCGGCGGCATCCTCTGCGTCCCGGATGGTCCGGTGCAGGTCGTGGCGGGCAACGACTGCCGGGTGTGGCTGTCTATCCCCCGTGGAACTGACAACGGACTCGAACCCCAGGAGTTGGCCACCCGGGTCGTCACGGTCCTCGCCGACGCCGCTCTCCGCCTCGCCGCGCCGGCGGCGTCGCTCCAGCCTGCAGATGTGGAAATGCGCCTGGCCGGTGGGGAATCTCTCCGCATCGAGACGGGCACTGCGGCGTAAGACCGCAGCTCGGTATCCAGCCCGGTACAGCAGCATCGGGACGTCCCGGTGCGTGCGTCGGCCTGGACCTGTAGTTGAGGGGCAGTTCAGCTCACGGAGACGTACAGCTGATCGTCCTCCGTCAGATGCCCGGGGACCCCGAGCGACGCCCACATGGCGACGATGTGCCGGCCACAGTCCTGGATAGCCCGGTCCACGGCCGCGAAGTCAGCCGGGGACAGCAGGGTGGGCGTCGTATCCAGCACCTCGCGAATCGGCGTCCACACAGGGCCCAGAAGCCTCTGGACTGCAGGATGATCCGCGTAACCGGTGAGCAGCGGCGCGTTCCCGCCAGCGTGCTCCACGGCGTCGGCGTGCGCGATGAGCTTGAGCATCGCGCCGGTGCCGAAGAGCAAGCTCTCGTACATCTCGTCAAGGCCGACCTGGTGCGTCCGGTAGGCGTGGACCAGGTCGGCCCAGCCAGGGTGCACGTCATCGAGCAGACCGGCGAAAGCATCGCGGTAGCCCTCGCCAAGAAGATCGGCCAGGGTGAACCGCCGGGGCTCGCCACCGCTGCTGGGCGTCACGGTGATGCACTGGCCCACAAGCGCGTTGGAGAACAGGTCGCACCGGAACTCGTCGGCGGCCTCGTACGCCCAGATGGCCGCCACCTCCTCCGGTGCCTTGGGGCGGATCGTCTTGGGCGGCCGGGTACTGGCCGCCGCACGGAGCCGACCGACGAGGGCGTGCCCGTACTCGTGCACGACCAGGTGAAGGAGCTCCGCCTGGTCCAGTTCCTCCTCGGCCGCCGCCCTCCTGTCAGTGTCTGGAGTCGTGTGCACGGATGTCCGGAGTCGTCTGCACGCGCCGTTGTGGGCTGGCGGGAGTAGTACCGGTCTGTGTACATGGGGTGCCGGTACGGACGTGATCACTTGTAGGCGGCGACTGCGGCGAAGTAGATGCCCAGACTGGTGGCTGCGGTGCCCGCGCCGGTGAGGATCGCCTGAGGGATGCCGACGCCGGACCGGCGGGCGAGCAGGGCCGCGGTTGTCAATGTCCGAAGTCGTCTGCACGGGTGACCAGCGCGTTCGTAGTCGAGTGCACGGGAAGTTCGGACGAGCGCGACCGTCGCCGACCTCAGCCGACGCGCGTGCAGAGGACTTCGGACATCAGTGCAGATTGACTACGGAATCTGACAGGGCGTCAGATCCACGCAGGCAGTCTGTCAGAACCGTCTCGCACAACAACTTGGATTTGAGAGGACTTCTGCGAATGGCGACCTGCGGATTCGTGATCGACTCCGGGTCGTTCTCAGAACTCTCGCATCTGGTCAATTGTGAGAATCGGGCGGTAGCGGATTCTCTCTGAGCCAGCGCCGGACTTGCTCTGCCTCCTGATGACGCCCGAGCTCGTCGAGCAACTGCGCCTGCAGGCCGAGCACGGTGTGCAGTTGCGGAAGAGTCTTGCGAATGTGTTTGCGATTGAACTCCACAGCCTCCCCCGTAGCGGACAATGCCGCGGGGAGATCTCCCCTCATCGCCAAGTGCGCAGCCAGGACGAACAATGATCGTGCGAGGTCGGGTTCGAAGGCGGCCGGGTTATGAGCGGCGAGTCGCCGGTAGATCTCTACCGCCTCCTCGGTGGCGGTCAGTGCCTCGTCCCTGCGCTCTGCTTGCGAGAGATCGATGCCGTGGATGTGCAGGGAGTGGGCGAGGTCGGGTTCGAATGCGGCCGGGTTGTCCGCCGCGAGCCGACGCCGGATCTCCACCGCCTCTTCGCTGGCGTCCAGCGCCTCATCCCTGCGCCCCACCTCCGACAGCCGATTGCTACGAAGGGTCAGTGACTGTGCGAGGGCAGGTTCGAAAGTAACCGGGTTATCGGCGGCGAGTCGACGGTAGATCTCCACCGCCTCCTCGGTGGCGGCCAGCGCCTCATCCACGCGCCCTGCTCGCGACAGCCGGGTGCCATGATTGGCCAGCGAAGCAGCGAGGTCGGGTTCGAAGACGACTGGGCTATCAGCATTGACCGCCGCGAGTCGACGGTAGATCTCAACCGCCTCCTCGGTGGCGGCCAGCGCCTCAGCCGCGTCGGATAGAACAGTGCAGAGGTTGGACAGCGTTCGGGCGAGGTCGGGTTCGAAGGCGGCCGGGTTATGAGTGGCGAGTCGCCGGTAGATCTCTACTGCTTCCTCGGTGGCGGTCAGTGCCTCGTCCCTGCGCTCTGCTTGCGAGAGATCGATGCCGTGGTTGGCCAGGGAGTGGGCGAGGTCGGGTTCGAATACGGCTGGGTTGTCCGCCGCGAGCCGACGCCGGATCTCCACCGCCTCTTCGCTGGCGTCCAGCGCCTCATCCCATCGCCCTATGCCGGATAGATCACCGCAGAGGTTGGACAGCGTTCGGGCGAGGGCGGGTTCGAAGGCGGCCGGGTTGTCCGCCGCGAGTCGCCGGTAGATCTCTACTGCTTCCTCGGTGGCGGTCAGTGCCTCATCCCTGCGCTCTGCTCGCGAGAGATCGATGCCGTGGTTGGCCAGCGAATCGGCGAGGGCGGGTTCGAATACGGCTGGGTTGTCCGCCGCGAGCCGACGGTAGATCTCTACCGCCTCGTCGCTGGCGTCCAGCGCCTCGCCCCTGCGCCCCACCTCCGACAGCCGGGCGCCGTAAACGGTCAGCGAAGCGGCGAGGTCGGGTTGATAGGCGGAGTCGTCCGTCGCCAGTTGCCGGTCGGCCCGAGTGAGAGCGGTGGCGAGTCGCAGAGCGAAGGAGGCGATGATGTGGGTGGAACCGGGAAGTGCGGTTGTGGCAGTCCGGAGAGCCTCGCGTGCAAGGGGGGCGCCGTCTAGGGCACTGTCGATGACATGGAGAAGGCGTTCGCTGTCGGTGATGCGGTTAGCGTTGTGGTGGGCGATGGCGGCGCGGGCAAGGACGGTGATGGTCTGGGCCTGCTGCCCGGGGGAGCCTGCGGCAAGGAGTGCGGGCAGTGGGATACTGCTGGTGGCGAGGGTATGGGAGGCGTGGTATTCGGCGATGCGGTCGGGTTGGAGGGAGCCCCAGTAGCGGTCGCCGTCGGCCGGGTACAGAGAGGCGAGCCACGCGGCGGTGCGCTCTGCCTGGTGACCGGGCAGGTCGGGCAAGGTGGCGATGACCTGCAGGGCCTCGTCCTGGGTGCTGGCCCCGCACAGGGCGGCCACCGCCACGGCAGCGTCCAGGGTGGGGAGCGGCAGGTTGTTGAGCTTGTAGGCGGAGGTCTTCGCGCTGGCCTCCCAGAAGCGCTCTTCGTGTTTGAGGAGGGTGCGCTCCGGCGGGGTACCGGGGGGCGCGTCAACGGGGCGAGGGCCGTGCTGCAGGAGTGTGACCAGTGCAGTCGTCTGCAGAGTGAGGACGTTGTCGTAGCGGGAGTGGCTAAGGTCCTCGGGCGGCCGGAGTGTGGTGGCGAGGGACTGCCAGTCATGCATGGGCAGGGTGGGTACACCAGGCAGCAGCCGGGCGAAGTCACCGAGGGCGCTTTGGAAGGCACTTTGCCGTTCCCCGGCGGGCCTGCTGGTGGGGATGAGCGGGGCGAGCGGGACGACCGGGGCATCTTCGAGAAGGTCCCGCACATCGGGAACGGCCTCGCGGGAGCGGCGCCATGGGCCGTCGGAGCGGGCGAGCAGCAGCAGACGCACCCGGTGACGTGAGCGGTACAGGTAGGTGATCAGACGCCATAGCAGGCGGGGGCGGGTCTCGGCGTAGTCGATGACCAGGAGCAGGGGCAAGGCGGTGGTTAGGGTCGTGAAGTCGGGCGGAGCAGCGTCGAGGGCTGGCTCGTCGGTGAGGTCGGAACGCAGGTGTCCGGTGACCCAACCCTGCCAGCCGAGGGTGTCGGTGAGACGGCGGGCGAGGCGGGTCTTGCCCTGCCCGCCGGGCCCGGTCAGCACCTGTACCGAGATGGCGGGCGGTCCGTTCTCGCACCAGGCGCGCAGGTCGGCCAGCTCGCTGTCGCGGCCGTAGAAGGAGACGGCTTCGGTGTTGGCGCGCAGGAGCGCGGCCGGCGAGCGGAAGGTGCGGTCGACTGCAGCGGAGGTGAGCAGGGCGGCGGGTTCGACAGGTTCCAGGACAGGTTCCCAGCCGGTGTGCTCTGTGATGAGGGCGCGGAAGTCGGTGTCGGCGAGGAGGTGGGCGGCGGGGGTGACGGTCAGGCGGGTGCCGCCGTCGGCGCGGCGGTCGCTGCGCACGACGCCGCACAGCAGGTCGCCGCCGTAGCCGTCGTCGGCCAGGACGGCGGCCCCTGACATGCCCGCCCACCTGCTGCCGTTTGGTGATCCGGTGCCGGGGGTGGGGGTGGTGCTGGTGATCTCGTAGCGGCCGGCGAGGGCGCCGGTGCCCGGGGCGATCGAGCCGGTCAGCTGCTCGTCCAGGCGCCGGCCATCCCCGGCGTCTTTCTGCAGGCGGGGGAAGCCTGTCGCGGTGACCGGGTGGGTCCGGGTGCCGATGAGCAGACCGTAGCGCTGGGGCGGCCGGGTCAGCAGGTCACGCAGGGAGGGCGGGACCTGCCAGCCTTGGCCGTCGGCGACCTCGATCAGCGCGGCGTCCACGACCGGGTCCGTGCGCTGCCAGCGCACGATCGCACGGAACTGCTGCTCGCCGGCATCAGGCGGGCACACCGTCACCGTGCCCGGGCCACCAGCTGGGTCCATGTCGTCCAGGACGTGGGCGGCGGTCAGCACCAGACGCGGCGCGATGAGGTAGCCCGTTCCGAAGCCCGTGCTCTTCTCGCCGTTCCTGAGGCGGTGTATCCGGATCTGTACCCGGCGGTCGAACTCCACAGCAGCCCCCTGCTCCTTGTCCTGTCATGTGCGGTGTGCCTGGTGACGGACCGTGCTATTCCTCGTCGCTGACGTCGATGTCCCCGCCACCGGGCCGGTGGGGGGTGAGTTTCACGGTCACCGTGTGGGTGGCCTTGCGGCTGCTCTCCTTCTTCCCGCCCAGGCTGATCACGCTCCAGCGCAGCCCGCCGTTGACGCCCTTGGTGCCGGTCAGCTCTAGACCGAGGTCCAGCGTGATCTCCCCCAGCGTGAACCGCACCCCCTGGTCGCCCCGGCCCGCGGGGGCGGCGATCCGGTCCTGGGCCTCGGCGATCTGATCCCGCAGCAGGGTGATCGCGTCCGCCAGGTCCATCCACTCCTCGTCCGAACCGTTTGCGCTCATGTCTGTCCCCCTCCGTGTCACCACGCTCACACCCCTCCCGGCAGGAGGGGAAGGCGCATCTAGCCCTATTTCCTGCAGTGCATCTCAAAAACCACACCACGCTGGGCGGGTGTGGAGAACCTGCCGTGTCCCGGGCCGGCGGTGGAGCAGCCCGGTGCTGAGCTCGTGAGCACCATCGCGCAGTACGGCGTCGTCAGCCTGTGGGGGCAGCTGTGTGGAGGCCGGCAGCCGTAGCGGGCGCCGTGTGTTCGGGATCACCCGGGTGTCGTCGTAGCGCTTGTGGACGGGTACCAGCCGGTCGTCGGCGTTGTCCTTGGCGATGGAGGCGACGATGTCGACCGGGCTGTCGGGAGTGCGGAACGATCGGAAGGCGTCTGCCAGAGCGACGGCTTCGATGACGGCGTTGTCCAGGACTACGGTGTTCAGCGGGGTGACGCTGCTTCCGGCGCTGCGGCGCAGGCCGTGGGTGAGGTCGACGCTGGCGGTCGCGGTGCCGTCGTGGCGCAGTTCGACCATGACGCTCCGGAGATCCTCGCGCCGTTCCGGGACGAGGAAGGTGCTGTCGATCCACCGGCGCAGGCCGACCTGCATGTCGTTTTTCAGCGCGTTTGCGATGACGGTCTGCCCGGAGAAGGCGTCCTTGAGCCGGCCGGCCGTCTTCACTGCCCGGCCCAGCACCTCCTGCGCCTGCAGGCGCGTCGGCACGGGAACCAAGCGCGGTGCGGGACGGACGGGCTGCGCTACCACCACCAGCCAGGCCGCATCCTTGGACTCGGCCAGAACAGTCTCCGTCAGCTCCGCCAGGCGTGTCTGAAGGAGCGCGTCGGCCGCCGTCTGGCGGGTGAACCGCTCCTGGTAGGCGCGGGCGACCTGATGCTCGGTCATGTAGAAGGTCTCGTCGTTGATCCGGTACGGGGCGTTGAAGGTGACCCGGTCCTTGTCCTTCTGCTCCCACCCGTACTGGAAGTGGGGAGCCGTCCCGCTGGGCGGGACGTCCACGACCAGCACGTACGGCCCGCTTTTGCCCGGATGCCGCAGCCGCAGGAAGCTGACGCCGGAGATGTAGGGCTGGATGCCGTTGCGTACGGCGCTGAGCATCTGCTTCTTGTCGGCAGCCGCCAAGTCGACGCCGACCAGGTTGATCTGGTCGCTGACGCCGTAGACGAGCAGCCCGCCCCGGGTGTTGGCCATGGCGGCGACGTCCTTGGCGAACTCGTTCCAGATACCCGGTTTCGGCGCGAAGCTCGGCAGCACCTCTTTCCAGTCGAGGTCGTCGCTTTCGGAAGGCTTGTCCGCTACGGCGGTGTCGACCATGTCGTACGTGAGAGGTCCGGGGAGGTAGCCGAGATGCTCGTGCAGCCGAGTCCATGAACGTGCCATTGCCCCACCCTAGAAGTGGGCGGCCCTCGGGCGAGAGGCAATTACCGCAACCCGCGCCCCAGTGCGCGGAGGCGACGGATGGGCAAGTGACGAAGGCCGGGAGGGCACGCCGGATCCGTTGTCAGCCCCTCCCTCTACGATGCGTTCGTGGATCGAGAGTGGATGCAGCAGCAGCTTGAGGCGTTCGACGACCTGGCCAAACGGTACGCGGCCAGTACACGGGCGACCGCCGATTATGTAGGTGATCCGAAGCTGTACGAGCAGCTGCACCGGGCGGAGCCCACGGTCAAGCAGATCCTGCGGCTCCTGGACCCGCAGCTCGCCGACAGGATCAACCTCAATCAGCTGGCGGGCGATGCCATGGCGCGCAACGAAGTCCACCGCGGCCTGGGGATCCTGGCCGACATGGACGAGTGGGCGACTCGGCTGGTGCCGGACGCCCCCACGCTGCCCGCCGACCAGCTCCATCCCTGGGTGTGGGAGCCAGCCGCCCCGCTCTGGGGCGCAGAGGCCCGTCAGGACGCCGTCCTCGCCGCTGCCCGGACGGTGAACCGCCGCCTGCAGCAGAAGCTCGGCCGCCACGACATCGGCGAGACAGATCTGTGCATGCAGACCTTCGACACAAAGGACCCGGTCGCAGGGAAGCCGCGCCTGCGCTTCTCCGGTGACCGCAACACTCCCACCTGGCGGGCCCGTCAAGAGGGGACGAAGTACCTCGCGGCAGGAGCCTTCCTGGCGATCCGGAACGTCGCCGCTCATGAGGACGATGTGTCCTGGTCCGAGCAGGAGGCGCTGGAGCACCTGGCCACCCTGAGCGTCCTCGCCCGCTGGATCCAGGAGTGCACAGTGGAGCGCGCCGCCTGACGTGGACGTGACCAGGACACTACCGAGGTTCTGCGTCCGGGCATGTGTGCGAGGACGCGGGGCGACGTGGTCAGCCGCGCAGGGCCGGTAGGCGGGGCGGGGGGAAAGTAACGCCATTCCAGGGCGATGTTGCGCAGAGCCCCGGTGACCACGTACGGGAGTCGCCGGTGGCCACGAGTTTCGCGGGCTGGTACTCACTGCCGCTACACCACACCGATCGGCTCGACTGACGAGGACCGGCTCCGCCGCCTGCCCGTGGCGCTGCCGCCGCCGGGTACGGCACCGGTGTCCGGCCTACCTCATACTCCGGTGAGTCCGAGGCGGTGGGCCAGGTCGTCCACAGCGGCGCGGTCCTGGTCGGACAGGTTCTCGCGCACCCCCAGGGAGATGCCTACGTCGGGGTCGTCGAGCTTCGGTGTCATCACGGCCGCGCCCACGAACGGGGTGGTGTCGGGCAGCCGCATCGCCAGACGCTGTGCCCAGACCAACTCGGAGCGAATCCACGCCATGCCGGTGCGGGCGGCGTCGAAGAGGAGGATGGTGGGCCTGGTGTTGGCCTGCCGGACCTTCTGCTCGTCTTCCAGGGCGGCCAGCACCTCGCCCTCCACATCAATCAAGTGAGGACCCGGCTCTGCGCCCCAGAAGCCGCTGGCGACGGTGACCAGCGAACCGTTCGACAGATAGTCGCCCTGGTAGATCCCGATGTTGAGTAGGAGACGTGTGCGAGCCGACCAGGGCTGGTCTATGACTTTGGTCTGGGAGCCCAGGTCCCTGCTGCGTACCCGCTGGAGTGTCTCCGCGACCACCTCGGCCCGTGTCGCGGACTTGATGGTGAGCGGCTGGGAGTCGGGCATGAGGCGTACGTGGACCGGCGGGGTGACGTCGGCGAGGGCGGCCTGGAGTTCGTCTTGCAGGTCGTGCAGGCCGCCCAGACGGCGGGCCTTGACCTCGATGGCGAGGTTCATGTCGCGCAGCATCAGGTCCGGATCGGTGGCCCCGTTGCGCTGGCCGAAGTCGAAGGGGACCCCGGCGCGCGCGAGCTTGGCGCCGGCAACCATCTCCGCTCGCGGGATCATCAGGTCGTCGAAGGTGCGGGCCTTGCGGAAGTCCCTGCGTACACCGCCACGACGCTCGGGTTTCGCCTTCTCCAGGGCCTCGATGATGTTCTCGAAGGCCGTGACGACTACCAAGGCGGAGCTGTCCGCGGGGGTGTTCCCGGTGGCCTCGGCGATCAGGTCGACCAGCGGGTGGTCCTGCGGCGTGTTTTCCATCCAGTCCTGCAGGAAGGGGAACGACGTACTCACATCAAGTCCTTGAGGGTTGGCCGGGCGGAGGAGGTGGTCACGCCTGCGGCACGGCCAGCGTACGCGCGCGCGGGAGCCGCCTGCATCGGATGGCCGTCGTCGAGGATGTACGCCTTGGCGAGGAGATCACTGAAGGCATCGGCGGCGCGAGGGCCCCGTCATCCATGAACACGTGCAGCGTCGCTGCATCCACGCAATGAACATCGCGCGCACGGCGACAAACGCCCGTCAATGCAGGGAACACATCACGCGAACGCTTAAGGACGTGGCCCCGGAGGTGAGCGCACGTTGGGAAGACAATGCTTATGAGCTGGGCCGAGTCCGCGTACATGGAGGCATTTCAGCCTTCGAATGCCCAGTCCCCCGTAGTCGGGTCGCCCGCGATCTGATGGTGAGGCGGACGCTCGAGGAGAGCACTGCGGGTGCGAGACATCGCACCAATCCCGGTTCACGACGGCGCAGGACACCGAAGCGGGGACCGTCCCGGCGGCTTCCCCCTGCCGCCGGGACGGAATGCCAACCACCTCCAGGTCTGCATCAGTCCCGGTCTTCCTGCAACTTCAGCATCTCGAAGAAGCCGCCGGCCTGTTCGATCAGGACGTCCGTCGGCGAACCGCTGCGGGCATACCACGTGGGCCCGGAACGCGGGCGGGTGAGCGGCCGGGGCAGGAAGACCTGTCAACGGGCGCCGGCCTCTGCCTCACGCCCGCCAGGCGGGCACCGTTTTCGTGTTCACCGCCCCTGCAGAGGTAGCTATTCAGCAGGTGCGGCTGGTTCGCTGGTCGGCGGGCGTGATCGCTAGGGTGTCCGGGTGGGGGATCCCGACTGGTCCGTGACGGACCTCTTCGCCGAGTTGGCCGCGGTACGCGGCGAGTTGGCGGCTGCACGGAGCCGGGAAGCCGCGAAGGATGAGCGGATCGATCAGCTGCTGATCCAGGTCGCTGAGCTGACCACGCAGGTGCCGGCGCTGGTGCTGCGGTTGTCGAAGGACTCCTCGACCTCCTCGAAGCCACCGTCGTCGGACGGGCCGGGCAAGCGACCTCGTGGTGGGTCCTCTCGCACCCGCTCGGGACTCAGGCCGGGCAAGCAGCCGGGCGATCCGGGCACCACCTTGCGGCAGGTCGAGGATCCCGACGAGCGGTACATCGTTCCGGCCCCGACGGGCTGCGGGGGCTGTGGGTCCTCGCTGATCGAGGTGCCCGTGTCCGTAGTGCGTCGCCGTCAGGTCTTCGATCTGGCCGTTCCGCCCCCGCCGCAGGTCACCGAGTACGACGTCGACGTCAAGTGCTGCCCCGGGTGCGGAAAGAAGGCGATGGGCGCCTTCCCGGCCGGGGTGGAATCGGCCGTCCAGTACGGTCCCGGCATCACCACGAAGGTCGCCGACGCGGTCCTGGGCCACTACATCCCGGTGCACCGCTCGACCCTGCTGGTGATGGAGCTGTGCGGGATGAAGGTCTCCACCGGCTTCGCCGCCTCCCTGCGCGGCAGGGCCGCCCGCCTGCTGGAGGCCGGTTTCCTGCCCGTGGTCCGCGCCCTGCTCTGCGGCGCGCCCGTGGTGCACGCCGATGAGACCTTCACCCGCACCCAGGCCAGGACCGTCTTCCTGCACGTGGCCTCCATCGCACACCTCACCCTGATGCACACGGGCAACCGCTCGGCGCACGCCATCGACGCCGGAGACGTGCTGCCGCACCTGAGCGGCGTCCTGGTCCGTGACGGATATGCCGGCTACGCCCACCTCGGCCATGTGCTGCACGCCTGGTGCGGCGCCCATTTGCTGCGTGACCTGCGCGGCATCCATGAGGCCGACGAACAGGGCCAGTTGTGGGCCCGCGCCATGGCCGACGCTCTGCTGGAGGCCAGCCGTCTCGCGTCCGCCGCCCGGGACACCGGGCGCGAGGAGCTCACCGGCGAGGAACTGCGCACCATCCACCGGCTCTACACCGGAGCACTGGCCCGCTCCCGCCAGGACAACCGGAGCAAGAACACCGAACTTGCCCGGCATGCCCGCACCCTGGCCAAACGTTTCGAGGAGCACCGCGAGGTCATCCTCCGCTTCAGCACCGACCTTGCTGTCCCCTTCACCAACAACCAGGCGGAGCACGACATCAGACCCGCGAAGGTCCAGCAACGCTCCTCCGGAGACTGCTGGCGAACCCTCCAAGGACTGGCCGACTTCGCCATCGTCCAGTCGTACCTGTCGACCGCGGCCAAGTGGGGCATCAGCCGCTACGACGCACTCCAGCGCCTCTTCACCACCGGGGCGTGGATCCCGCACGCACTCACCCCCGACACGACAGCGGCCTGACCGAACCGCTCAACCCCGCTGAATAGCTACGAAAGGAAGGCTGGCCACCGCGTAGACAGCCAACCCCCTTTCCCAGAACCTCACATCACCGTTCGCGTGGGATCACGGCCCGCTGCCGCTGCCGCTGCCGCTGCCGCCGGGCGAGATGGTCTCCGGTTCCTCTGGGTTGCTTATGGATTCGAGGGGAACAGGTCCAAACCTTCACGCGTGGTCGATGACGTCGAACTGCTCCGTTCCCTCGGGACAACCCGCAGGCGCTCACCAGGCCGAACGGCCACGATGGCTACGCGTGATGTCACGTTCTTCTGGAATACCGTCGACTCGGGCTCCGCTCCCGGTCCGGATTTCTCGATCCGCAGGGAACCGACAGCCTCGCTCACCAGAAGTTCGTACAGACGGATGAGTTCGTCCCCGTCCTCATCGTCGCCGTGGCCGGTGAAGACTCTGGATTCGGATTCCGAGAGCACTACCAGCGAGGCGCCGGACAGGATGTCCTCGGCCGCGGACGGGTTCTCCAGGTCGAAGCCGACGATCTCTCCGGAGAGGTGTTGCGCGTCCGTCCAACGGTGGTCTTCTCCCTTGAGGGAGTAGTACACCTCGCTGGCAACGAACCCGTCGTCCCTGCGGTGGAGAAGGAGGACGAACCCGAGGTCACCGTCGGTCCAGACGTCGGCGGCGACGGGGCCCTCGGCGAGGTCCAGCGGGCGCGTATCCGGAATCTCACCGCCCGGAGTGTGCGGTTCTTGGCCGAGCGCTGCGGCCGCGATATCGGCCATGGGTTTCTTCATGTGTTCAGCCTTGGTGAGGGGTGTGTCGATGGGCCGGTGCGGCGCACCCGGAGTCGGGTGCGCCGCGTTTCTATGCGGTCGGGGTGTGTCAGGTCATCTCGCCCTGCACGATGACACCATGTCGGCCACATAGCCGTTCCAGCCGAAGACGGCCACGGCGCCGTATGTCCAGACGATGGTGCCCGGTTTGACCTGGACGTTGTAGTGCACGGCCCATTGGAGCTTGAGCGGGTTCTTCCAGGAGCCCTTGGCCTGTAGTTTGACGAGCTTTCCTCGCTTGCCGGGCCTGACTCCCCAGGTCTCGCCGTAGGTTGCGTTCTTGGCCAGGTAGCGGTTCGCGAATCCCATCACCTGGATGTTGATGTAGTAGCCGATGTACCGGTATCCGTTCTTCGCGATGCCGCCGCCGCGCCGGCTGACGACGATCCGCATGCCGTAGCCGTACCTCGTCTTGCGGCTGCCGCAGTTCGGGGCCGCTCCAGTGGTGTCGGAGGCGTTGCACGGATCCTGGTTGGAGTAGTCGTAGGCGTTGGCCGAGCCGCCCGCGATGGGGTCCGTCTGAAGGAAGCGGCCCAGTGCCGGGTCGTAGAGGCGAACACCCATGAGGACGAGACCGGTCGGGGTGTCGGTGGGCCGCTGCTTGCCGCCGAGCCAGCCGTAGCGCGTGGCGGTCTGCCCGGTGCGTGGGTTTCCGTACTCGTCCGAGTCGAACGCGAGGGGAGCCTCACCGGCGTTCAGCGGGAGTTGCAGGGCGACGTCGCCATGGAGGTTGGTCAGTTGGAGGACGACATCGCCGGTCTTGCCGGTGGTGGCCGTGATGTCTCCGGTGGCGGCGTTGACGTAGCGGGTCAGGGCGCCGGTGCTGGTGTCCTCGACGGTCCAGCGGGGGCTGTCCGCGTCGCTGTCGAAGTGGTTGAGCTTGGACGCGGTCTGGGTCCAGCTGCCGGAGCTGTTGGACTCGGTAGTCCAGGACCGGAAGCGCTGTGCGGCGTCGAGTTGCCAGGTCTGGCGCTGGCCGCCCGCCGTCTGCTGGTATGCGAGGTCGTTGGTGTAGTAGCTGATGGTTCCGTGGTCCGGGCTGCTGGTGGTGCGGCCGAAGGTGTCGTAGACGTAACCGCTGTCCACGAGGCGGTCGGCGCTGTCGTAGGTGTGCGTCTCGGTGCTGCCGCCGCTGGTCGGGCAGTCGGTGCCCGGTGCGGCGGAGGCGGTGGTCAGGCCGGTGCGGACGCTGCGGGCGCCGAAGGCGTAGGTACGGCGCGTGCAGACCGTGTCCGTGGTGTCCTCGACCGTGGTCAGACGGCCGATCGCGTCGTGCCGGTAGGTCTGGTCGGACCAGCCGGAGTGCGTGGTGGCCTGGCCGTGGACCGACTCGGTCACGGCGTCGGACAGGATCAGCACCCCGTCGCTGTCACGTGCGTAGGTGCGCGACACGGCGGAGCCGGTGGTGTCCTCCTTCTGTGCGAGGGTGTAGCCGCCCGGCAGCTTCTCGCTGCTCACGGTGGCGTTGGCATTGTAGGTCGTGCGGAAGGTGCCCGCGATGGAGTCGGTGGCGGAGGTGGCCAGGCCGCGTGGTTCGAGGCTGTGGTCGTAGGTGAAGGTGATGGTGGACGGGACGCTGTCGGTGATCTTCACGGGCCGGTCGAGCTTGTCGTACTCGGTCGTGGTGGTGCCGTCGTCGGCGTCGGTGTAGGAGATCTCGCGGCCGAGGGTGTCGTATGCCTTCGTGATCGTCCCGGCCGTCGGTGAGCTGCGGGTGACAGCCCGGCCGGTGGCGCTGTCGTAGCCGATGGTGGTGGTCGGTACGGTCTGGCCGGTGCCGCCGGTCACCGTGACGGTGGTCGGGCGGCCCGCCGAGTCGTACGTCGTGGTGGTGGTGCGGGTGACGCCGTTCGCGGTGTCGGCGGTCTTGGTCGTGTTGCCCCAGGAGTCGTACTCGTAGGTGGTGGTGGGAAGTTGCGCCGGGTTGCTGCCGCCGCCGGTGATGTCACCGGCCGGGCCGACGGAGCAGACCAGGTCGGCCCACTCGGGGCGGCCCTGGCAGGTGCCGGTGCCGTCCGCCGACCAGTAGGTGGTCACATGGGTCGCGGCGTCGGTGCCCGTGGCGCCGGGGTCGAGCTGCTTGACCACCCGTCCTTGGGCGTCGTACTCGGTGGTGTTGGTCACCGCCAGGCCACCGGGGTCCTGGATCGTCTTCGTCGGCAGGCCCTTCGCCCAGTCGTAGACGGTCTGGGTGACGCGGGTTTCGCCGTGGACGGACGGGTGTTCGCGGACCTGCACGCCGACGGTGGTCTTGGTGAGCTGGTCCTTGGCGGTTGCGGAGCCGTCGGTGGGACGGCCGGTGTCGTACTCGTTGACCGTCCATGCGCGGGCAGTCACCGGAGCGCCGGCGGTTGCCAGGGTCGTCGTACCGGACTTCAGATCTGCGGTGAGATCCACGCGGTTCAGCGGCCCGGACTCCTCCAGTTTGCGCGCACCGTCGTCGCTGTAGACGGAGGTGGTCGACAGCAGGAGCGCGCGTTCGGCGGTCGTCAGCGCGCCGATGCCGAGGTCGGCCCGGGCGGCCTTGTCGCTGTCGGTGGTCCCCAGGGCGAGAGCCCGGTTGGCGGCGGACAGTTCGCGGACCACGTTCCCGAAGCGGTCGTACTCGGTCACGCTGATGTGGCCGCCCGGCACCGCCGTGTCGACCTGGCGGCCGGAGGCGCCCAGGTAGGTGATGGCCGCGCGGGTGTAATCAGTGGCCGTCAGGGCGCTCCCGGCGTGGCCCGATGGCTCGCTGTCAGGGGGAAAGACGGCGGTCGCGTCGGTCGGGACATCGGTCTGTCCCCATGCCTTCACGTCTGCCGCGCCCATCGGGTGGGGGGCGTTGGTGCCGCTCAGCGGAACGTCGTAGACGACGTTGGTGACCGCGTTGCCGTCGACCGTGGAGCTGGTCCCCTGCTGGAGGGTGGGGCGGGAGGCCGACAGCAGCATGCCCTCACCCGCGGTGTCGGCGGAGCCCGCCTTGCCGTAGGTGAGGGTCCAAGGCTGGTCGGTGCCGGACTGGTACGTCGTGACGCGCCCGGTGCTGTCGTACGCGTATTGCGTCTGGGTGCTCTGCGCCAGGCGCGGGTTCCACTGCTGGCGCAGGCGGCCGTCGGCGTCGTAGCGGTAGGTGGCCACGGCGCGGGCGGTGGAGGACGTGGCGCCCTTGCCGGTTCCGTACAGCTGGATCTCCTTGACCCGGCCCGTGTAGTCGCCGAACGTGTCGGCCGTGGCCGTGGTGGAGGTCGCGTAGACGAATTCCAGTACCCGGCAGCCCTTGGTGGTCGGTGTCGCGGCGCATGTCGCCGCCGATACCGCGGAGGTCGGGGCGATGATCCGCTTCGGGCGGGCCAGCTGCTTGCCGTCCACGGTCACGGTCTCGGACGTGAGGGTCGTCGTGGAGTCGTCCCGGCCGTCCAGCTGGGTGGACGAGACCTGCCACGTCGTCGCCGACGAGTCGAGCTTCGAGAAGGCCGTCACGGCCCCCTCCGCGTCGGTGAGCGTGAACGTCCCGCTCACACTGCCTTCCAGGACAAGTCCTTCGGCACCGGGCTCGGGTACCCATCCGGTCTGCCCGGCGTTGGCGGTGAAGTGGACGGCGTCTCCGTCACTCGTCACGATGTCGACGGCGGTGTCGGAGGTCTTGCGCACATAGGCGTATGCGGAACCGCTCGTCTCGGCGACGGCCCCGGACACCCACTCCGGACCGAAGATCGCTATCTGGCCGTCCTGGTCGGCCGCCGCGTCGGCGCTGCGCGAGGAGTGGGTGCGCGTCACGGTCATGTCGTAGAAGGACGTGTCGTTCTCCGACAGCGTGTAGTTCCCGGTGAGCAGGTTGACGGATCCCGGACCGATCAGCCGAACCGCAGCGCCGTCGGCGTTGCGGTCGACGACGACGGCCAGCGGCTCGGTGCTGCCCGAGGCGCCGTTCGGGCCGGTGAAGTCGGCTTTGAGCTGCACCGAGCCGTCGGGGTCGACGGTGCTCGTGGCGTTCCACACCAGCGGCGCGTTCTTGCCGTTGGTCAGCGCCACGGGCCAAGCGGTGACAGCATTGCCATCGGCCGTGACGTCACCCACCGGAATGGCCACCCAGTCGTCGGCCTCGGAGCGGCGCCAGGAGAAGGAGACGCTGTCGTACTTGCCCGCGTCGGCCTCGGCGACCAGGGACAGGCGGCGTGCGGTGCGCTCTCCGTCGGCAGGCTGGACGAAGCCGCCGGGCCCGGCGTGGAAGGTGTACTCGATCGCCTCGGACTTGTTGTCCGCCTTGTCCACCGAGCGCACCTGCAGGGTGTGGGTGCCGTCCTTGAGCGGGGTGATGGAGAGGGCCTTGTCGGCGGTGGAGCCGCCGGTGGAGACCTTGGTCCAGGTCACGCCGTCCAGCGACCACTCCAGCCAGTTGTGGTCCGCGGCGGGCGGGGTGACGGTGAAGGTGCCCGCCTGGCCCGCGCCCTTGACCCAGGAACCCGACGGATAGTCCGTGGAGACGATCTTCGTCGGGGCGGAGGGGGCACTGGTGTCGACCGTGAAGGTCTTCCAGGCCGACCAGCCGGTGTTGTAGTGCGTGCCGTCGTACGGGCTGGTACGGAACTTGTACGTCTTGCCGTTGGCCAGCACCCCGGCGGGGACGGTCACCGAGGCGACCTGACCGGAGGGCACGTACTTGGAGACGATAACGTCGCCGACCTGGGTGTTGGTGGCGTTGTCGTAGATCTGGAAAGTGCCGTTGACCTGGTCACCGTTGGCGTCGACGAAGGTGTCCCGCAGCGTCGGCGTAGTGGTGTTCACCGTGTAGGCGCCGCTGTAGGAGAAGTACGGCGGGCCGGCCTCCTGCTTGGTGCCGGTGCGTGGCCGGTAGTTGTAGTTCACCACCAGCTTGGGCGGGTTGGAGGCGGCGTTGGCGGAGTTGACGCGCTTCCACTGGCTGACGGAGGCCGACGGGGCGCGCAGACCCATGTAGGAGCTGGTGTTCTTCGCCGACGCCCACACCTGGACCAGGTCGGTCACGTCCGCGTTGATCCAGCCGTCGGCGGTGCAGGCGGGGTTGCCCTTGGTCTCGGTGGAGCTGGCGTACTGCTGGATCCAGGCGGGCTGGCTCGTCCACCGTGAGGAGGTGGACGGTGCTCCGGTCTCCCACACCGTCCAGGTGGCCGGGGCGCAGTCGGTGTTGCCGGAGTGGAAGTTCCACAGGGACAGCTTGGCATCCAGGATCAGCGCGTCCTGGATCGGCGTGGTGTTCCAGGTGATGAAGGAGCGCGCGTAGCGGGGCGTGCCGTTGGCGTTGAAGGTGCCCGGGTGGCCCCAGTCCAGCTCGGTGTCGGTGGACCAGTCGACGGTCTCGCCCTGCTGGACATAGGTGTCGAAGACGTTGCTCAGCGAAGAGGTGGAGGGGTCGACGGTGACCGGGTATGTCGTCTCCGGGTCGGTGAGGAACTCCGCATCCGGTGTGACCACCAGGTCGACGGAGGAACCTTTCTGCACCACTTTCAGGCCGACCTCGGCCTTGCGGGTGTGCTCGCCGGACCGCTCGTCAACGGTGGCGTCCCACATCACCGGCGCGGGCATGACGGCCCGCTTCTTGTTTTTCCTGTCGGTGAACAGCACGCTGCCGTCGGCCAG
This sequence comes from Streptomyces sp. NPDC002845, assembly GCF_053591955.1. Lineage (NCBI taxonomy): Bacteria > Bacillati > Actinomycetota > Actinomycetes > Kitasatosporales > Streptomycetaceae > Streptomyces > Streptomyces sp. NPDC002845. The sequence continues at coordinate 20,456 of NZ_JBSFUU010000118.1, forward strand.
TTGCTTCGCCTTCAGCCCCTTGGTCTTCAGCGGCAGCGTGTAGGAGTAGCCGCCCTCGTTGGGGCGTTGCTTGATCTCGACGAACTGCTCGAAGCCGGTCCGGGTGGCCTCGACGACCACGTCCGCGCCGGGAACGGCGTTGACGTACTCCGCTCGCGTCCCGTCGAGCTTCGGCTGCGGCAGCCCGCCCTTCCACTGCAGGGTGATCTGCTGGTCACCCTCGCCGAGCGTCACCAGGTCGGTGGCCTTGGCCTCACGCGCGGCCTGCAGGGAAGCGGCGGGCTTTCCGGTCTTGCCGGCCAGCCGCAGCCCCTCTGGGTGCGCGACCGGCTCCACACCTGAGCCGGATTCACGCAGTTCCACATCGACGTCGACCCACTTGCCGTCCCGCTCGAAACGGACCGGCCCGGCCGCGAACTCGGTGGTGAGGCTGCCGTCCTTGTTCGCCCACGTCGTCGACGTCTCGGTGCGCTCCGAGAGCGCTTCAACCCGCTTGCCGGACAGCCTTGCCGCGACACGGGCAGAAGGAATGTCAGCTGCCTGGGTTGCTGTCGCTTTCTTCGGCGCGTCCGCGACTTCAGGCGGTGCTGTTGCAACGGAACTTGTGGCGTCGAGGAGGGTGATGGCCATGGCCAAGGCGACACCGCCCGCTGTCCAGCGAACGTTCCCCCCAAGCCAAGGCCGCCCGCGCCGTCGTGGCGCGGGTCTGTGAACCGTCATGATTCTTCGACCTCTCGCATCTTCATCGGCATCACCCACGTGATGTCAATGTGAAGGTATGCGTCAGGTAAAGATCAGAAACGGTGACAAGATCATAGAAGGTGGACAGGGGACACCTTGCTGCTTTGGTGATCTGCGTCACTCTGGCGGTCAACTGGTATGAAAGAACTGGGTGTTCACCTTGGTGGTGCTGGAAATTCGGCCACTGATGGCTGGAAAGTTCAGATAGAGCGCGCCTCCGAAATCGGGTCTGAGGGGGGCGCTTGAGGTGGTGTCCACGCGGTTCTCGGGGATGTCGTCGGCGTCGACCCGCCGGACCTGGGCGTGCTTGCACCGTTCGCAGTTTTCGGGTTCGCCGGTCCGAGGGCTGTGGCGCGCCCCCGGGACACAGGCGTCGCCGAAGACGGTACCCGGCGACCCGGGCTCCCCGGACCAACGCGTGCGAGCCCCTGGTACGGGCCAGCCGCTCCATCGGCCGACCGCCCACCCCTCTGGAAGCGGCCTACAGGACCTCTCTATACCTCGTAGAGTCAACCGATGAGAGAGCGCAGGGCTCCTGTCATCCCGGTTGACCGACTGCTCCACTTGATGTGATGTCGACCATACTCCTGAGGGTGGAAAGGAACACGATGAGTCGCCGCAACGCCACAGGCGCTTGGAACTCCGCCACCGTGTAAAGCGACACAACCTCCCTGCGATCTTGGTGGTTAATTCCAACTGCCGTGCTTTGGCGCCGAGTTGGTGGGCGTCGTGATGACTGGCGGAGTCGGTCGTGGGTCTGCCCGTGCGCCAGGGGTAGCAGCGCGAGGAGCAGGCGGTGGACCATGAGCGCTGGTGATCACTCGTGGGTCTTCTCGGATCGGAGCGTGTCGTGTCGGTGCAGCCCCAGCCTTGGCCTCAGCCGGATCCGCAGATAGTGGCGGCGGTCCGGATGATGTACTCGGGCAGGCGGGAGGCCCGCTGGCGGTGCAGGTCCGCGACCGGCTGGGCGAGCTGTTCCCGGACGCCGCCTTCGCCGACGGGTTCGGGCGGGCGGGCAAGCCGGGCTGGTCGCCGGGCCGGCTCGCACTGGTAACGGTGCTGCAGAAGGCCACGAACCTCACCGACCGGCAGGCCGCGGACGAGGTCCGGGAGAACCTGTCCTGGAAGTACGCGCTCGGCTGACGCTGGAGGATCCGGGCTTCGACCACAGCGTGCTGTCGGAGTTCCGCTCCCGTGTCGTCGCCCACGGGATGGAGGAGCGGGTGCTGGACCTGCTGCTGGAGCGGCTGCGCGAGCTGGGACTGGTGGCGGCAGGCGGCAGCCAGCGCACCGGCTCCACGCACATCGTGGCCGCGGTGCGGGACCTGAACCGGCTCGAGCTGGTCGGCGAGAGCGTGCGCGCGGCCCTGAACGCCCTGGCTGCGGCCT
>NZ_JBSFUU010000119.1:0-20726 GCF_053591955.1 Streptomyces sp. NPDC002845
TCGTTGCCGAAGGACGCCGTCTCGGAGGTGAAGCGGTCGCCGGTGAGCTGCATGCCGTCACCGGAGTCCCCCGCGAACCGGATGACCACCCGGTCCAGGCAGCGCACGTCCTTGGTGCGGATTCCGGCCGGCGTCGGCTCGGCCTCTTCGATGTCCATGGTGTCTACCGTCATGCGACTCGTCTCCTCTGGCATTCCGCTGTCCGGCGCCGCTGTGTGCGCCAGGTTCTGTCTTCACGATCCCGTCGTCCGCCCGGAGGGCGGGCCTCGCACCCGCTGATGTCCGCGTAGGTGCGTGCTTTCGGCATGTTGGGTGGAAGCCCTCGTACCGGATGTACTCGGGCTTTCGCCCGGTGCGGCGAGTGGGGGCACCTCCCACGCCCTTGAGGCGGTGGGGGAGTGTGCACGGCGTCGCGGGGCGGACGGGAATCTGACGACAGGGTCTGGCTGACCGGGACGTTAGGCAGGCCGCCTTGAGCCGGGCCAAAGCGCCCTCCCGCGGATCTCCGTGGCGGCTTCCACCCGCTCGCCGCCGGTTTCAGTGGTGGTTCAGCGGTTCTCCAGAGCGGCTCGCGACCCTTCTCACCGGCCGGTGGCCAGCCGGACTCGGCGGTTTCACCCAGCGACGGGCACCCGACGCCCCTCCGCCCGCCTCCACCGCACATCGGCCCGGCCGATTTCCCGTCGTCGTCATCGCATCGAGGAGCACACCTTGGACGCGTCAGTCCCGGCCTCCCGCCGAACTCTGTTGAGACTCGCCACCGCGGCCACCATGGGCGGTGCGCTCGCCGCGACCCCACTGCCGGCGTTCGCCAGGTCCGCCCGCTGCCTGGTGCCGCGCACCCTCACCGTCACCGCCCCGGGCGTGTACCCGGAGGGCGTCGCCTGGGACCCCACGAGGAAGGCGTTCCTCGTGGGGTCGAGCGCACAGGGCACGATCTCGGTGGTCCGGGCGGACGGCTCGGTCACCCCGCTCGTGGCTCCGTTCGCCCAGGTGTCGGTGCTCGGCATCACGGTCGACGCGCCCCGCGGCCGGGTACTGGCCGCTTACACCGACTACTTCTTCCGGTTGCTGGGCATCGTGGACCCGTCGCTGCCCCCGGTGTCCGGGGTCGGTGTCTTCGACCTGGCCACCGGAGCCGTACAGCACCTGGTCGACGTCGCCGACGGACAGCCCCAGCCGCGCGCCAACGACCTCACCGTCGACCGCGCAGGCACCATCCACGTCACCGACACCGGCGCCGACACGATCACCTCGGTGAGCCGCGACGGCGAGGTCCTCCAGGTGATCCGCGACGACCGCTTCGTCACCGACGGCACCGGCCCGAACGGCATCGTCCAGCACCCGGCCGGATTCCTCCTCATGGGCAAGTACGACGGAGGCAGGCTCTTCCGCGTCGACCGCCCCCGCTCGGCGCGGCCGAGGGTCAGCGAGGTTCGTCTGGACCGTGCGCCGGCCTCCATCGACGGCATCGCGCTGCGCCCGGACGGCTCGCTGGTCGTCGTCTCCAACGACCTGTCGCTCTCCGGCGGACGTCGGGACCGGGACGCCGTCCTGGTGCTGCGGTCCACCGACGGCTGGCGCACCGCGCACACGGTGCGGGACCAGACCTGGCCGTTCGAGGACCCCACGACGATCGCCGTGACCCCGTACGGCGACTACGTGGTCAGCGGTGGGCTCCGGGAGGTCCTCACCGGCGTCCCCTCGTCCACGCCCGGCCAGTTCCACCTGCGTCGCCGCTGACGGCCCCGGCCGGCGCCCGTGGGCGTACGGCCCGGCACGCACCTCACCCACCCCGACCTCCCGGGAGCCCTCCATGTCCCCCGTAGCCCAAGACACCCCGCCCCTCGAAGCCGCCCCGCCGCGCGGTCCGTTCACCGCCCTAGCCCGGCTGGCCGGCAGCCGTGCCCGCCTGCTGCTCGTGCTCACCGTGATCCTCCTGGCCGGGTCCGTCGTCCTGGGCAGCGGTGTGGCCGACCGGCTGCGCAGCGGGGGCAGCGGCGGCGTCGTCGACCCCTCCTCCGAGTCCTCGTACGCCGCGGACGTCCTGGAACGGGAGTTCCCCGAGGCCCGGCCCAACCTCGTCCTGCTGGCCCGTGCCGACGGCGGGGTCGACGACGCCGACGTGGCGCGTCAGGGACGGGAACTCGCCGCCCGGCTCGCCGACGAGCGGGGCGTCACCGGCGTCAGCTCCTACTGGGACACCGGCGCCGCGGCGCTGCGCTCCGAGGACGGCCGGGAGGCCCTGGTGGTGGCCCGGCTCACCGGGGACGAACTGGAGGCCGAGCGCACCCTGGAGGAGCGGGTCGCCGGGCACTTCGACGGAGGGCAGGGCGACCTCACGGTCCGGATCGGCGGCAGTGTCGCCGTCCAGAACGAGCAGCAGACCTTCATCCGCGAGGATCTCCTGCGCGCCGAGGCCATCGCGCTGCCGATCACCCTCCTCATCCTCATGGTGGTGTTCGGCAGCGCCGTCGCCGCGCTGCTCCCGGTCGGCATCGGGGTGATCGCGATCCTCGGCACCAACGCGGTGCTGCGCGTCCTCACCTCCTTCACCGACGTCTCCGTCTTCGCCACCAACCTCACCACCGCCCTCGGCCTGGGCCTCGCCATCGACTACGCGCTGCTGATCGTGCGCCGCTACCGAGAGGAACTCGCCGCCGGCCGGGACATGCCCGGTGCGCTCGCCGTCACCCTCAACACCGCCGGGCGGACCGTGCTGTTCTCGGCCGCGACGGTCGCCGTCTCGCTCGCCGCGATGCTGGTCTTCCCGCTGTACTTCCTGCGCTCCCTCGCCTACGCGGGGATCAGCGTGGTGGCCCTCGCCGCCGCCGCGGCCCTGGTGGTCCTGCCGGCCCTGCTCGCCGTCCTGGGCCGGCGGATCGACGCCTGGGACATACGCAAGCTCGTCCGGCGCCGCTCCCGTGCGGGCAGGGAGCCCGCGGCGGCCGGAGCCGGCTGGGCCCGGCTGGCCCGGTTCGTGATGCGGCGTGCGCCGCTGGTGGCCACCGGCACCCTGGGCGTCCTGCTGCTGCTCGGCGCGCCCTTCCTGAACGTCGACTTCGGCACCGCCGACTACCGGCAGCTGCCCTCGTCCGCCGAGTCCCGGGTGGTGCAGGAGCACATCAGGGACCAGTTCCAGGGCAGCCCCACCGGAGTGATCGAGGTCGTCACCCGCGAGGCTCCCACCACGGGACTCGGGGACTACGCCGAGCAGTTGTCCCGGCTTCCCGGAGTGCTGCGGGTGGACGCGCCGACGGGCAGCTACACGGACGGCCGGGCCGCCGGTCCGGCCCAGCCCGGCCGGACCGCCGGCGAGATCTCCTATCTCACCGTGGTGCCCGGTGTGGAGGCCGTCTCCGACGAGGGCAAGGAACTGGTGCGGGACGTACGGGCGGTGGACGTGGACTTCCCGGCGTACACCTCAGGGACGACCGCGGCCCTGATCGACAGTCAGGCGGCCATCGGACGCGGTCTGCCGTGGGCGGTCGGCATCATCGTGCTCGCCACGCTCGTCCTGGTGTTCCTGCTCACCGGCAGTGTGGTGGTGCCGGTGCAGGCCGTCCTGCTCAACGCGCTCAGCCTGACCGCGATGCTGGGGGCCGTGGTGTGGATCTTCCAGGAGGGGCATCTGTCGGGGCTGCTGGGCTTCACCCCGACCGGGAGCATCGAGACGGCCCTTCCGGTACTGATGTTCTGCCTCGCCTTCGGACTCTCCATGGACTACGGGGTCTTCCTGCTCTCCCGCGTCAAGGAGGAGCAGGAGCGCACGCTCGACCACCGGGCCGCAGTGGTGGAGGGGATCCGCAGCACCGGCGGTGTCATCACCGCCGCCGCGCTCGTCCTCTCGGTCGTCATGGTGGCCATCGGCACCTCCCGGATCACCAACACGAAGATGCTCGGACTGGGGGCCGCCCTGGCCATCCTCATGGACGCCATGGTGATCCGTACGCTCCTCGTCCCCGCGGTGCTGTCGCTCACCGGCCGGGCGACCTGGTGGGCACCCGGACCGCTGCGCCGACTGCACGCGCGGTTCGGCATCAGTGAAGGCGGCCCGGCACCGGCCACACCGGCACCGGCCACACCGGCACCGGCCACACCGGCACCGGCCACACCGGCACCGGCCACACCGGCACCGGCCACACCGGCACCGGAGGAGAAGGGACAGGGCGGCGAGGTCGGCGCGGTGGACGGAAGGCCGTCCGGATGACGGCACGTCATCCATGCGAACCCAGGGCGCGGGAGGACCTCCACAGGCCCTCCCGCGCCCTCTTTGGCGAGGCGCAAGCGACCGTCGTTAGCGTCCGAGCAACGCGTCCGGCGGACGCCGCAGCAGCGTCGGTCGGACGCCCGGCCGGCTGAGGGCCGACGGCATCGTCGAGACCGACCGACTGAACGACCGAACCACCGCATGACCGAACCACCGCATGACCGAACGGCCGGACGCGCCGGAACAGCCGACGTGACCGGATCGGCCGGATCACCTGCACCGGCATGAGCCGTCCGGATCCCGGATCGAGCAGATCGACCAGAGCAAGGAGGAGCAGCCCGATGACATGCACTCAACAGAGTGGGCCACGTGCGCGGTCCGTACGCCGCGTCGCGGCGGGCGAGGGGAGCGCCATGGCCGTCGACACGGTCGTCGTCGACTACGGCGGAGTGCTGACCAACCCGCTCGTGGAGACCTTCGCCGCCTTCGCGGAACTGGCCGGGATCGAGGCCGGCGACCTCGCTCAGGCGTTCCTGGCGGCGACGGAACGCCACGGGGAGACCCCGATGGCCGCCCTGGAGACCGGCGCGATCACCGAGCGGCAGATGGTGGACCGGATCCTGGCGGAGCTCCCCGAGGAGGCGGGCCGGATCCTGGCGGACGGTCGCGGCTTCGGTGAGCTGTGGTTCCGGGGCCGACGCCCCAACGAGCCGTTCCTGTCGTTCCTGCGCGCCCTGCGCCGTGACGGGTACCGGCTCGCCCTGCTCACCAACAACGTCCGTGAGTGGGAACCCCTGTGGCGTGCCCAGCTCCCCGTCGACGAGCTCTTCGACGTGGTCGTGGACTCGCACCGGGAGGGCGTCCGCAAACCGGACCCGGCCATCTACCGGATCCTGTTCGACCGGCTCGGTACCACGCCGCAGCGGTGCCTGTTCGTCGACGACACGGAGGAGAACTGCCGGTCCGCCGCCGAACTCGGCATGCGCGCGGTGCGGTTCGCCGACACCGCCGGCGCCGTCCGCGAGATCTCGGCCCTGCTCCACCGTCCTGTGGCCGTGGCCGCCGACACCACGAGAGGTGCCCTGTGACGACCGCGTCGGTTCTGGTCGTCGGCTCCGGGCCCACCGGGCTCACCGTCGCCTGTGCGTTGTGGGACCTCGGAGTGCCCTGCCGTGTCGTCGACCGGCGCCCCGGCCCGGGCATCGCCCCCAAGGGGCTGGTGCTGTGGAGCGGCGCGCTCGAATGTCTGGACCGCGTGGGTGTCGCCGCGAAGCTCGCCGGGACGGCTCTGCCGCTGGCCGGGGCGTCGTACTGGTCGAAGGGCAGGCGCATCGCCGGTGCGCGGTTCGGCGGGCTGACGGGCACCGCATTCCCCGGTCCCCTCTGCGTACCGCAGCCGGTTACCGAACGGGCCCTGCACGCCCGGCTGACGGAGCTGGGCGGCGGAGTCGAGTGGGAGACCGAGGTCACGGCGGTGACCGTGAACCGTGGCGGGCCCGCGGAGTCGGTGACCGTCACCCTGAACTCGGCCGACGGGGAGGAGACGGTGACGGTGCCCTGGCTCGTCGCCGCCGACGGTGCCCGCAGCCTAGTGCGCGACAGCGTCGGCATCCCCTTCGAGGGGCATACCTTCGACCGTACGTTCCTGATCGGGGACGGCCGGCTGGAGGGCGCGGGTACCGAGGCCGAGGTGCAGCACCACATCACGCCGGACGGGGTGCTGGTGATCGTCCCCCAGCCCGACGGCCACCGGGTCTTCTTCGACATGGAACCGGACGCGCGGACCGAACGGCCGTCCGAGCAACTCCTGCAGCGGCTCCTCGACGAGCGGGGCCCGGGGGGACTGCGCCTGCACGGCACCTGGTGGACCAGCCGCTTCCGGGTGCACGCCAAGGTCGCCCCGCGGTTCCGTGAGGGCCCGGTCCTGCTGGCGGGCGACGCGGTGCACGCCCACACCACCGCCGGGGGGCAAGGGCTCAACACCGGTGTCCAGGACGGTTACGACCTGGGGTGGAAGCTCGCGAGCGTGGTGCGCGGCGCCGATCCGGCGCTGCTCGACAGCTATGAGGCCGAACGCCGCCCCGCGTCCGCCCGAGCGGTCGCGAACGGTGACCAGCAGACCCGGATGTGGCTGCTGCGCAGTCCGGCGGCGCGGCTCCTGCGGAACACGGTGATGCGGGTGCTGTCCGCCACCGGCCTGCTGGAGAAGAAGGCGATCCCCCTGCTCGCCCAGCTCGACCTGGACCACTCCGGGAGCCCGGCGGTGGCGGCATCCGGCGGCGACGCGGGTGTGCCGCGTGCGCTGAGGCTCGGGCGGCGTGCCCCCGACGCGGCGCTGACCCCGGTGCACGGCACGACAGCGACGTCGCTGCACGCCCATCTGGCGGCCGGGCGGCACACCCTGCTCGTGTACGGCGCCGAGGCCGCCGGGCAGTCGGCGGTGCGGGCCGCGGAGGCCGTGCGGGAACGGGGCGTGGAGGACATCGCGCGCGTGCTGTGGATCCAGCCCGCGGACACGGCCGACGGGCATGTCCCGCAGGACGGCGCCGCGTTCGCCGTCGTCCGGGAACAGGGCGACACGCTCGGCGGAGCCGACTCCCGGTGGGGTGCGTACGTGCGGCCCGACGGTGTCGTCGCGGCCCGCTCGGGCCCGGCCGGCCTCGACGCGCTCCTTGCCCGGCTGCCGTCCCGTCCGGCCTGCACGGCGCCGGTCCCGGCCGTACGGCCCTGACACGGTTCAGCAAACCGCTCGCGACACCGAGACCTCCCTGGAAGGACCAACCCCGACCATGAGCATTTCCCTGTCCGCGCCCACGTCCACGCCTGCGTCGGAGATGGCCCCGGTGCACCCCCGGGCCGCCGAGGTGGAGCTGAGCTACGACGCGACCGTTCCACGCACCTTGGTCCACCGGGCCTCGATAGCCGAGGTCTTCGTCACCGACTCGGCCGAGACGGGCGAGGACACCTTCGCCGTCGCCGCTCAGCTGCCGCGAGGTCATCTGATCGGGGAGGATTCCCCGTCGTACGACTTCACCCTGCTGGTGGAAGTGGTGCGTCAGGCCGGGGTCCTGGTCGCCCACCGTCATCTGGGGGTGGAACTGGGCTCGGCGTTCATCTTCCGGGACCTCAGGCTCCGTATCACCGCGTTCGAACCATTGCGCATCGGTCGGCGGCCGGCCGATCTGCGGGTCGGCATGGTCGTGCGGACCCGGCGCAACAGGGCGGGCCGGATACAGGGGTTCACCTTCACCGGTGATGTCGAGGTCGACGGACGGCCCGCGATGCGGGGAGAGGGCCGACTGCTGATCCTGTCCAGAACCACCTACCTGGCCATGCGGAGCAGGCGGCAGATGCCGGACCACCCCGGCTTCCTGCTGCCGCGTTTCACGGCGGCCGAACCGTGCGCCGTGGGGCGGCGCGACCCCAGGAACGTGTTCGTCACCCAGCCCGTCGTGGACGGCGAACCGGGGCGGTTCTCCTGCCAGTTGGTGGTGGACACCAACCATCCGCACGTCTTCGACCACCCGCTGGACCATGTGCCGGGCCATCTGCAGATGGAGGCCGCACGTCAGTTGGCGGTGGCCTCCGTCGCCCGGCTGCACGGCCTCGACCCGTACAGTCTGTCGGTCGCCTCCATCGACACCGACTTCACCGACTACGCCGAGTTGGACCGGATCACCAGCCTTCGGGCGACGGTCGGAGGATTCCGTTCGGACGAGGAACTGGGCACCTTCACCATCCCGGTCGCGGTGGAGGCCGTGCAGGAGAGCACGGTCACCACGGCCATGCGGCTCGACGTGTCCCAATGGTCTTGAGCGTTGGAGGAAATCGCTTTCCCGCTCTTTCGCACGCACTCTCTGCCGACTAATGTCCTAGTCAAACGGGCTGGCCAGGTCACTTCAGCCCGACTGGGAGAGTACTGTGATACGCATCCTGCTCGCAGAGGACATGCACATGGTCCGTGGGGCGCTGGTGGCCCTGCTGACCCTGGAGGATGACCTCAAGGTGGTCGCCGAGGTCGAGAGGGGGGACCGGATCGTCTGCACGGCACTGGACTGCGAGCCCGATGTTGCCGTCATCGATGTCGACCTACCCGGTCTCGACGGACTGAGCGCCGCGGCCCAACTGGCCCAACAGCTGCCCTCGTGCCGCACGTTGATCCTGACCAGCCTCGGCCGGCCGGGGACGCTCCGCAAGGCGCTCGCGGCTCAGGTGGGCGGTTTCCTCCTCAAGGACGCACCGCCGGGCCAACTGGCCGACGCGGTGCGGAAAGTCGCGGCGGGGAATCGGGTGATCGACCACCAACTGGCCCTGGCGGCCTTCGACAACGGCGAGAACCCGCTGACTCCGCGTGAGACGGAGGTGCTGCGGATGGCCTCGGCCGGAGCGGAGGCGGAGGACATCGCGAGACAGCTGTTCCTCTCGGTGGGCACGGTGCGGAACTATCTGACGACGGTCGTCACCAAGCTCAACGCGCGCAACCGGGTCGACGCGATCCGGGTGGCCAGGGAGAGCGGCTGGCTGTGAGGTGACGCGGGCATGCCGGGGCCTCAAGGCCAGCTTGCGGTCGTGTTCGAGCGGCGGGGCCAAATCAGCGGGTGTGACGGGCGGACTGTCGCAGCGGAGCCGCGGCCCGCAGCACGAACCACCCTGCCTCGTCCAGCCCGGACGCCAGATGCCCCCCGATCGACGTCAGCCGGAACTGCAGGTTGCCCAGGCCGCTGCCGTCCGAAGTGGCCGCCTGGTCCCCGTAGCCCGTCACGGTCTGCACCCCGTCGTTGGCGATGGTGAGGATCAGCTCGTCCGAATCCGTCGTCCGGCTCTCGATCCGGCAGTGCTCTGCCTTGCTGTGGCGCAGCAGGTTCGTGATGGCCTCCCGGAGCACGGTGGCCATGATGGTGTTCACTTCCCCTTCGGGGATGTCCGCGTGGCACTCCACCGCCGCCTGGATGCCGGCGGCTGCCAGGACCGCCTGCGCCGACACGGCCTCGGTGGTCAGTGACATGTCCCGGTAGCCACAGGCGACCGTGCGCACGTCGGAGAGTGCCTGTCGGGAGATCTCCAGGATGCTCTTGAGCTCGGCCAGGGCGCATTCGGGGTTTGTGGGCACGAGGCGGCACGCCAGTTCACTCTTGAGGGTGACGGCCGACAGGCTGTAGCCGAGCAGATCGTGCAGGTCGCGGGCGAAGCGAAGCCGTTCCTGTGTGACGGCCAGCCGGGCGAGCTCCGTCTGGGCCGCCTGCACCTCGACCACCAGCTGGGCGAGCCGGTTGAGGCCGTACAGGATCAGTCCGGTCAGTACGGTAGAGACGGCGATGTAGACTGAGCCGACGAGGCCCATGCCCAGCAGCGGTCCGGTCGCCCAGGCCACCACGGCGACCAGCCCGAAGAGCGGCCAGGCAACCGCGGGCCGGAGCACGAGCAGCAGGGAAGCGCCCAGGAAGCCGGCCATCCCGCCCCACCCGAACCCCAGGGCTAACAGCGGCAGATAGGTCAGCAGGGCCTGCAGGGTGAGCGTCCACCGGTACCAGCGTGCCCGGAAGTGCCGCAGGCGATGGGTGCTGTGCACCAGTTGGAGAAGGAAGACCAGACTGAAGCCGAGGGCCGAGGCGGCGAGGGTCAACGGGCCCGGCTCCGCGCCCAGGATGTTCAGGAAGCCGATCAGGACGAAGCCGCACTCGACGATCAGGGCGACCCCCAGGGCGAGCCGGGGTGGCGGGGCGTTGAGTCCAAAGGCACGCGCAGTCGCCGACAGAGTGGGGTTGCTGCCGACGCCGCCGGTGGCGGAATCCCCCAGGGGCATGTCGGCGTATATCTCCGCGCGCGGTGCAGCTACCTCCATGAATGCCCCTCACGCAGAACAGGATCAAGGAGCAATCAGTGTATGCGGACTGGCTGAATTTCAAATATTGAATGTACAACTCACGGACCAACTGCACGCGTCTCGTGGGTGTTTGGTGACGGCCGGGGGGATGTCCCCAGGGCGAAGCCGCCGACGGTCGGCTCGATCAGCCAGTCGGTGCCGGTGGTGCGGGCGGCCAGTTCGACGTCGCCGCTGCCCAGGGCGCAGGAGGCCAGGCCCATCGCGGTGCAGATCAGATACAGGTTCTGGATCACCGCGCCGACGTGCTTGAGCGTCAGGGCGTAGGGCAGACCGCTGTACTTCCACGACAGGCGGTGGATGCGCGAGGTGATGGTGATGACCACGGCGGGCGGGTCGGCCAGCCCCGCGGTGATCTGCGCCTCCGCGAGCAACTCGGACGTCCCCGAGTCCGTTTCGTCGTCGCAGAGTTGCACCAGGCAGTGCTCCAGTGGGGCGTAGTAGTGGATGCCCGACGGGATGCCTGCGCAGTCCCGGACGGTGAGGTAGAACTCGAGTTCGTAGGCGCGGCCGCCGCTGGGATAGGGCCGGTCGGTGTACCCCTCCCCGTGCCGGGCATGGCCATGCGGTTCGTACAGGCCTCGGACCCGCAGCGCCCGGTACAGGAACTCGCCCAGCACGGCGGCGGTGAGCCGGTCCGAGCCGTAGGACCGGATGCTGTGGCGCTTCTCCACCACGGTGGTGAGCGGCGGGTCCGAGGCCGTCACCTCACTCAGGGAGGGCCGGGTGAGGGGGAGCCGCGGGCCGTCGGGCAGCGGCTTGAGGGCCGGGGCGGGGGGCAGGCGCTCGGCGAGCGGATAGGTGGCGCCGAAGTCCGCGTCATGCCTGCCGAGTGTGGAGCGGCTGTGGAAGAGCAGGTCGACGGCGGACCACGACAGCAGCGCCGGGTCCCGGTCCTCGGCGAAGGACGGGACCGCGTCGCGGTTTCCCCTGCCGTCGTCGCGCACACCCGGTCCGGTGCGGTCGCCGGCGTCGGGCGACGGCTGCTCGGCGGCGAGCACCATGCCGGTCCCCAGCAGATGGGCGATGATCTCCGCGATCGCCGGGGCAGGCAGTGGTACGGCCGCGGCGATCTCGTCGACGGTGACCGGGCGACCGAGCATGCCGATCACCCATGCGGCCTCCAGACCGTGCAGTACGATCCGGTACAGCGACACGGGGGACTCCAGGACGAAGCCATCGCCCTCGCTGCGCAGAAGCGCGAAGCGGGACAACCGCACCGGACCGTGCCGGTCGGCGGTGTCCGGCCGGTAACGGGCCGACTGCGCGATCGGGACCACCGACAGCAGAAGCTGGTCGGCGCCCTCCAGCATCAGCGAGCGCACCACCAGGTGCTGCAATCGGTGCAGCACCAGCAGGATCTCGGCCTGTGAGTCCGCGGTGCTCCGATCGGCCGTGCGCCCCCCGGGGGAGGAGGGGCGCACGGCGCTCTCGGCCGCTATCTCGGCCACCACGTTGGCCAGCGAGATGGGACCGAGGCTCATCCGCCGCAATGCCTCGCGGACCAGCGGGCGCGCCCGGTGCAGCCGGGCCTCTCCCCACCGCCCGGAGAGCACCACGGGACTGGCCGGGCAGCTCATGTCCACCAGGACGTCCTCGCGGAGCGACCACAGGGAGACACAACGCCTGTCGTTCTGTGCGGTCACGGTGGTGCTCAACAGCCTCTCGGAGGACACGGGAACTCCTGGGTGGACAGGGTGGACAGGGTGGACACGAGGGACGGGGAGGGAGGGCCGTGCGATTCAGACGAACAGGGGAACGGGATTGAGGTCGTTGTACGGCGTCGGGGCGGACAGCCGGCCCAGCCGCACCGGTACGTCGAACAGCCGGCCGGGGGCGTACCGGGCCCAGAAGTGGCGCAGCCCTGGTACGACGGCCTTCACCACCGGGATCCCGATGTCGGGCCTGGTCTGGTCGAGCACCAGCAGATCCATGCCGTGCCCGCGCAGCAGCTCGACGACAGCTTCGACGTCGTCACGCAGGTCCGGACGGTTCTGGAACTCGAAGTCGGCCGCGCCGCGTGCCGGTCGAGAGGGGTCGGGCAGCAGGTAGGGCTGGGTGCGCACGGTCGCCCCCCACCACCAGCCGAGCGGTTCGGGGGCTGTCGAACCGTAGCCCGTGCCGTCGGGCCGGGCACCGGTCACCGCGGGCAGCAGCTGGTTCATCTCGGTCAGGGCGCGGCGCAGCGCGACGGCCGGATCGAAGTGCGCGCCGAACCCGAACATGATGTCCTCGGCCGGTTTGTCGGTGCGCCGCGACACCGCCGCGAAGACCGGGATGCCGAGGTCGGAGGTGAGGTCCAGGGCCCATACCTCACGGTTCAGGTGCCGGTACGCGGCGTGCAGTTCGTCGGTCCAGCTGTCGCCGAAGCCGCCCGGACCGTCCAGACGCACGCCGGGCTGCCGGGTGCGGTTGTACCACCAGAGGGCCACCGCGTCCCGTTCGACGAGTTCCAGGAAGCCGTGCAGGATCGCGTCCTCCAGACTGCTGCCGGCGGCATTGCCGTTGGAGTCGGCGCGCAGTGAGCAGCAACCGGCCACCGGGGACGCCCCGTCGAGGGAGCCCGGGAAGTACAGCATGCCGGTCGGCAGCAGCCGTTGCCGTTGCTCGGTGAGTGACCACACGGGGGTCCAGTCGACCGGAGCCCGGTCGTCGAAGGGTTCGGGAACGTACTGGAACGAGTCGTGCAGGGCGTTCCACCGCTCGCGGTCGCGGAACTGCCGGGGGGCGAACAACTGGCAGGCGTCCGGGGAGACGGCCACGTCCCCCAGACCGCGCAGGCTGTCCCTGGTCCGTGGCTCGTCTCCCTGGAGGGTTCCGCTGTACCGCTCCAGCGCCTCGCACAGCGCGCTCACCTCGGCATCCAGCGCGGTGGCGCCCTTGCCGCCGCTGAGCTGACGCAGCCCGGCCCGCAGTCGTGCCAGGTCGGTCCCGCCCAGCGCGGGATTGCGGCCGGCCAGATAGCAGTGCAGACCTGCCGGTGCCCGCGGATCCTTGCGGATCTCCTCGACCACCCCGGTCACCGGGCTGACCAGATGCAGGTACCGGTCACGGACCTCCTGGGGAGAGCATGCCCGGTGACCGCCTCCCGTGTACGACGCCTTGGGCCGGGAGACGATCGTCACCGGCTGCCGTACCTGCCGCGCGACGAGGCCGGGGTCGCCGCAGTCCGGACACTGGGGGCGACGCCTGAGCTCGTGGTGACGGGTCGTCAGGGAAAGGGTGTCCAGGGTCAGGACCGCGGACTGGCCCGGATGGCGGTAGCCGGCCAGCCACTTCGCCGCCTCCAGCGCGGTGAGCTGTGCGGCCGCGGCCGCGGAGGGCGGCACCTGCGCGGTCGGCCGGGGAACCGGCCCGGTCAGGCCGAGCGCCCGACGCACTGGGGCTTCGGACTGCCGGTGACCGCGCAGCCGGTGGGCCAGGCAGGACCAGCAGGGGCCGGAACCCGGCCGGAACACCGGGCCGACCCACGCGGTGGAACCACCGGGCCTGGCCAGCAGCCAGGACCGTCCCGTGGCCCGGTGCAGGGCGTCGATCTCGTACAACTCGGGGTTCAGATAGTCGTCACAGACGACGAGGGACAGCCGGACGACATCCTCGCCGACGACACAGTCCGCACCGGCCATGCACTCCGCACCGCGGGCGCCGCCGTGACCGGCCACCGCCAGTCCGGCGGCCCGGCACGCCTCCAGCACCCCCTCGGCGCTCGCACCGCCCACCGTCAGGACCTCCAGCGGAGCCGCGGCCAGCTGCCGCAGGGCCGCCGTGCCGTCCAGTCCGGCCAGTTCCCAGTACGCGCGGGCAGGCCCCGGGGCCGTGCCGTCGGAGCGGCCGCCGGTGACCGGGACCGGTGCCGAGTACCCCACGAGGCCGGCCTGTGCGAGCCTCCCGATCAGTCGGCCCACCTGCTCGGGAGGGATGTCGGGGGCCGCGTCCCGCAGGACGGACGGGAGGTCCCTGGTGCCGTCCAGCAGGGGTACCAGGGCTTCGATGCGATCGCCCTGCAGCGCGGTCACCCCTCGGTCGGAGAGCAGATAGGCCGCGTCGTTGACGACGACCTCCGCTCTCAGGTGGCTGCGGAATCCCACGAGCCGCCGGTCGTGTGTCCTCGGCACATGTTCGGGACGCTCACCGAAGAGGGCGGTCACTGCAGGACCGTCCGGCTCCCGGCCCGCGCGGTCGTGGACCCGAGGTCCGGGGACAGATTGTCGTGCGACAGAGAGAAGCAGGTCCACGCATGGGCGGTCGTCGGCCGCGAGAGCTCCTCGATGGTCAGTTCGCACACCGGGTTCTCGGGCAGTGCGGGAGGCTGCTGGCCCTGGGCCAGCGTGACGCCGAACTCGTCGAGCACCGACATGGCGTCCACCCGGTAGCGCTGTGAGAGTTCCGGCTCCAGCCACGCGTGTGCGACCAGCTCCGAGAACCGCAGTTCCTGGCCGAGGCCTGCGGCCTCGTCCACGCCGTACGGACCGTCGAGAGTGGGAAAGACGTCTTCGTGCACGTTACCCTCCGCGTTCAACCTGTGTGTGGATCGGGAGTCGCCGTGATCGGACCGGCACACAGGATTGTTCGGTCACCGAGGTCGCGGCCGACAGTGTTCTCCTCATGCCTCCCATATGAATTCGTCATGGGTCAGTGCCTCGGTAATTCACACGCGAGCGATGAATCGCTCACTGGGGGCGGCGCGGCCGCCGTGCCACTGTGGAGCGCCCCGAACGAGAGCCGAGCGGTTTTGGCTGGAGGGAGAACCACATGGAGGTCCGGATCCTGGGGCCGCTCGTCGCCCAGCTCGACCACACGTCCGTGGTGCCCAGCGCGGCCAAGCCGCGCCAGGTGCTTGCCCTGCTGGCACTGCACGCCGGCCAGGTCGTGACCGTGTCCACCCTGCTCGACGAACTGTGGGGGGACGCGCCGCCGCGCACCGCGCCCGCGACCCTCCAGACGTACATACGGCAGCTGCGCCGCAGGCTGGCCACGGCTCTGGGTCCGACCACCGTGCGCGGGCCCAAGGATGTGCTGTGCACGCGCTACGGGGGCTACGCGCTGGACGTGGCGAGGGCCTACGACGCGACGGAGTTCCAGAGGCTGTCCACGGCCGGGCAGACGGCGCTCCGTGAAGGAGCCGCCCAGGAGGCGTCCGTGCTGCTGCACCAGGCGCTGGAGCTGTGGCGCGGACCCGTCCTGGCCGACGTACAGATCGGCCGGGCGCTGCAGGTCGAGACGGTGCGGCTGGAGGAGACCAGGCTCGGCGCCCTCGACGCCAGGATCGAGGCCGACATGCGGCTCGGCCGGCACGCCGCGCTGCTCGGGGAGCTGACCGCCCTGGCCGCACAGCACCCTCTGCACGAGACCGTGCACGCGCAGCTGATGCTGGCGCTGTACCGTTGCGGCCGGCCCTCCCACGCTCTGGGCGTCTACCAGCGGCTGCGCCAGTGTCTGATCCGAGAGCTCGCACTGGAGCCGTCGATGCGGCTGCGGCGGCTGCACCAGTCGATTCTGCGGGCCGACCCCGGTCTGGAGTCTCCGGACCCGGTAGTGGTCGACGGCGACGAGCTGCGCGTCGTGCCGCCGACGCCCGCCTCGGTCTGAGCCGTTCCGGTCGGCCCTCGCACCGGGCCCCGCACCGGGCCTCGCGTGCGGAGCCCGCGCCCCGGTCCCGGTGAGGTGCCTCCAAGGTGTGCTCTCCTCCCCGGTCGACGCCGCGCGACGGGCGTTTGGCGGTCCTTAAGCGCCGCTCCCGACGCTGTGGGTACCGCGGGCCCTGGTCACCCGGTGGCCACCGCGTACCGAGAGGAGCTCCGGGCACTATGACGCGATATCTGAGACGCGGTGGCACGCGCCACGACGGTCGCCTGCGTATGTTCTGCTTCCCCTACGCGGGCGGCGGTGCCTCCGCCTACGCGGGGTGGCAGCGCTGGCTGGGAACCGGAGTGGAGGTGCTGCCCGTGCAACTGCCCGGCCGCGAGGGTCGGATGCCGGAGCCGCGCTTCACCGATCTCTCCGCGCTCGTGGCGGACCTGGACCGGGAACTCGGCGAGGAACTCGACGGCCCTCACGTGCTGTACGGGCACAGCATGGGCGCCCTCGTCGCCTTCGCCCTGGCCCAGCACCGCCGGGCCCGCGGCGAACGGCTGCCCCTCGCGCTCCTCCTCGGCGCTCACCGTGCTCCGCACCTGCCAGCCCCGCCGATCACACACGGCTATGTGGCGGACGACATGGAACTGGTGCGCGGGCTGGCCGCGCTGGGAGGTCTGCCCCGGGTGCTGCTGGACCGCCCGGACTGGCTGGCGGCACTCCTGCCCGTCGTCAGAGGCGACCTGATGCTCTGCGACGGCGCCGGGAGTGTGGACCGTACCCCGCTGCCGATTCCGCTGCACACCTTCGCCGGGGCCGACGACCAGCTGGTGACCGTCCCGGAGATACGGGAGTGGTCCCTGTACTCCACCAGGGAGTGCGAGACCGTGGTGGTGCCGGGCGGCCACTTCTACATCAGGGAGCAGGAGAACGTTTTCCTCGACCGGCTCTCGGAGGTACTGAGCCGTTACACCGACATCGCCGACCTGCTCGGCATGGACCTGGTGGGAGCACCGAGCGACTGACCGCCGGCCTCCGGCCCGAGGGCCCGCCCGGCGGATCACGCGGGCCCCGGGCCGAGAGCTCGGGTGTGGGACCTGCTCGGACAGCCTGCGGGAGCGTGCCCGGCCCCACGCGGCCCACGCATGGTCCGACCGGACAGCACCAAGCGGCCGCCTCTCCTCGAACTCACGGAGGAGAGGCGGCCGTTCGCAGCACAGTGGTGAACTCGCGAGCCTGTGCGGGCCGGCCGCGCCCACGCGGCGGAGCCGTATGCCGCCACGGCCCCGCGCCCCCACAGGGCGCGGGGCCGCACCAAGGCCGCTCAGCGGGCGGGTGCCCGCCGGGCCGGGACTTCCGGCGCCGGGGCCCCGGGCACCACGGTGTCCAGGGCGGGCCCGGCCTTCGTGGCGCCGGGCCCGCCACCGGGCACACCGGACTCGGCGGGCACCCCCGCTTCGCCCGGGGCACCGCGCGCGCTCGCGCGACCCGGCATCAGCAGTGCGGCGACCGCCGCGCCGCTCGCCACGACGGCTGCCGCCGCGGTCAGTCCGACCCCGGCGGCGTGGTCGAAGGCCGCTCTCGCGGTCGCGGCGGCGGCCTGTCCGGCGTCGCCTCCGGTGCGTTCGGCGAGTGCCAGGGCGCTGTCCAGCGTGCGCCTCGCCGCCTGCGGCTGACCGGACCGGGACATCTCACTCGTATAGCTGTGGGCGAGCACGCTTCCGACCACGGCGACGCCCAGTGCGTTGCCGAACTCCTGCATCGTCATGTCCAGCGAACCGGTCGCACCGGCCCTCTCCGGCGGCACCAGGGACATCACCACGTCCGTTGTGGGCCCCATGGCCAGCCCGAAGCCGATCCCCGCCAGGACCAGCCCGACGAACACCGGCGGATAGCCGTCGCCCACCCGGCCGAGGACCAGCACACCCGTCGCCCCGACCGCCAGGCCGACGGCCACGCTTCCGCCGGGCCCGACCCGGCGGACCACCGCGGGGCACACCAGCGTGCCGAGCAGGACGGCGAACGCCACGGGCATCACCGCGAGCCCGGCTCGCAGCGCCCCGTAGCCGAAGGCGAACTGCAGCCGCTGGGTGAGTACGAAGAGAGTGCCCGCCAGGCCGAACATCAGCAGCAGGATGCTCACGCTCGCTCCGATGAACGGCGCCCGGCACAGGAGGGCGAAGTCCACCATGGGGTGGGGGTGCCGGCGCTCCCACAGCACGAAGCAGACGCCCGCGACGGCGGCCACGGCGAAGCCGACGACCGGCCCCGTGGAGGCCCAGCCGTGTTTCGACGCCTGGATCGTCCCGAAGACCAGCCCCACCATGGCAGCCGTGCCGAGCAGCGCGCCGAGCGGGTCGGGACGGCGTGGCGAGGGATCGACGGACTCCGGCAGCAGCAGAGCTCCGGCGACGATCACCACGACCACCGGCACCAGGTTCACCAGGAAGATCGACCCCCACCAGAAGTGGCTGACCAGGGCACCGCCGACCACCGGACCGGCCGCGACCCCCAGCGCGGAGGAGCCGCTCCACACACCGATCGCCCGGGCTCGCTCGGCCGGGGGGAAGACATGGACCAGGACGGCGAGTGTGCCCGGCAAGATGCACGCCGCGCCCAGCCCCATCAGCACCCGCGCCCCGATCAGCTGACCGGACCCGTCCGCGGTCATGCCGACCACCGAACCCACGCCGAAGACGGTGGTCCCGAGCAGGGCGGCGCGCTTGTGGCCGTACCGGTCGGAGAGCGTTCCGGCGGTGAGCAGCGCCCCGGCGAGGGCCAGGGCATAGCCATCCACGATGAACTGGATCTGGCCGACATCGGCGTCCAGGCTCCGCATCATCTCGGGGATGGCCACGTTGAGCAGACCGTTGTTGAGCACGATCGCGAACAGGGCGAGGGAGAGCACACCGAGGATCCACCAGCGGCGGGGATCCGCGGTCTCGGTGCCGGTCATCTGTAGGTCCTCCGTCAGGGGGGCACAGCGGTCGACGTCACCTTCGCCGGGCCCGCTGAAGGGGGGCTTGCGGCGTGGGTCTGCGGCGCAGGGCCCTGCGGCGCCGGAGTCCGTACGCGTGTCGCGGCGCGTGTCACCGCTCCTTCGGGCCCCGGTCGCCGCCACCGACCCCCGCCGACCCCCGCCGGCCCCGTGCCGTCCGGCCCTCCCTGCCGTCCCGTCGTCCGCTCAAGCGGCACTACAGCGCGGCTCCATACGGTCCGGCCGGTGCCGCCCTCGAGTGAGTGGCGGCGATCACCGAAGGAGGTGCCATGGAGATCCCGGTACGGCTGCGACAGGCTCGCTCCGCACTGCTGCTGACCTTTCTCGTCCACGGCGCGGTCTTCGCTCTGCTGGTCACCCGCATCCCGGCCATCCAGGATCGGTACGGCCTCAGCGACGCCGCACTCCCGCTGTTCCTCGCGGCCGTGCCGGTCCTGGCCGGTGTCGGCAGTGTCACGGTCTCGCGCGTGGTGCGCCGGATCCCCGCGTCCGTCGTGGTGCGTGTCGTCCAGCCGGTGATCGGTCTGGCGCTGGTCGGGGTGGGAGCGGGCGAGGCCGTCTGGCAGCTCACGATCTGTCTGGCGGTCTTCGGGCTGCTGGTGGGTGCCATGGAGGCGAGCCTGAACATGACAGGCGTGGGGATCCAGCGCGGCTACGGTCGCAGCGTCATGCTGGGCTTCCATGGCGCCGCGAGCCTCGGCGGCATCCTCGGCGCCCTCCTGGCCTGGGCCGGGGCTCACTGGCACCTCTCCCTGTTCACCCTCTTCGCCGGTTCGGTCGTCCTGCTGCTGCCGGTCGCGATGTCGGCCGGCCCCCGCCTCACCCGGCGGCCGGACGGACCGTGCCCGGCGACCGAAGGCCCGGTCGCCGCCGAGTCGGCCGCCGAGGCAGCCTCCCCACGGCCGGGCGGACGGCGTGGCGTTCCCTGGAAGCCGCTGCTGCCGCTCTGCATGATCATGACCGTGGCCGTCGTCGCCGACTCCACCGCCACCAACTGGAGCGCCAAGTTCCTTCAGGACACCCTGCACAGCTCGGAGGCGATGGCGACCGTACCGTACGCCCTCTACATGGCGGCCACCCTGATGGGCCGCGCTCTCGGTGACGGCTGGGTGCAGCGGTGGGGAGCGGTGTCCGTGGTGCGGGCGGGCGCCCTGCTCGCCGCCGTCGGGTTCGCCGTCGTCGCCGCCGCACCGGAACCCCTGACCGGCGTGTTCGGCTTCGCCGTGCTCGGCGCGGGGCTGTCCGTGATCACGCCGCAGGTCTTCGTGGTCGGCGCCCGGCTGCTGCCGGGCGCGGCGGACACCGCTGTGGCTCGCGTCAACCTCTTCAACTACGTGGGCTTCCTGATCGGCCCGCCCCTGGTCGGAGCCGTCGGGGCGGCCGTCTCCTACCGTGCGGCCATGTGCGTGCCGCTCCTCCTCGTGCTGGGCGTCCTCCTGGTCGCCCGCTCCCTGGCCGCACCGGACCCGGCCGCCTCCGCCGCGCGCGTCCCGCGGCCGGAGGCGACAACGACCACCGCCGGCTGACGGCGCCACGCGTCCCCCACGTGGCGCCCGCCCGGTTGTGCCCCGGCTGCCCGAGCGGCAGCCGGGGCACTTCCGCGCCGGTGCCCCCGCGCCCGGTACCTGGTGCCGGTGACGTCCCGCCGGTCGGACCGCCGCGCGGCGGTCAACGCCGCCCTCGGGCGGCGTTGCCGCCATCTGACGTAGCGTCGGCCATGCCGCGACCGTGCCCCGCGTACTCGTAGCCGACCGGCGTCACACCCCGCCGCGGGACGTGCCCCGGCGCAGGGCGCTCGCCTTCCGCGCTCCGGTCCACCCTCGGCTCCTCGGCTTGTGTCGTGTCCCTGTGCTCGCCTTCCATGCCCCGGCCCGGACCCCGGTCCACCGACCCGCCTGCCCGTACGGCCGACCCGCCCGGCCCCGTACGGCCGCTCGCCCGACTCGCCGCCCGCGCTGGGTCTTTAGCCCAAGGCCGTGAAGTTACGGGCTGATCGTCGGCGTCAAGATGTTGATGCTGAGGGTGGCTTTGTAGGTGCGTCGGTCGACCTTGAGGCTTTTGTA